>CACZZA010000028.1 GCA_902785485.1 uncultured Ruminococcus sp.
GTGATGGTATATCCTTCGGCAGCATTGACGGTGGCCGACCAACCGTATCCCCACCATCCCCAGTTAGCGAGGTATGATAATTGCCCATATGCAGTAGTACTGAATGAAACGTTTGCAACATTCGCCGTGCTGTAGCTTGCTTGCTTATCGCCTGTTGCTGTAATGGTGGTTAGCAGTGTTTCGGTATTATTCGCAAACGCCGTCAACCCCATCCCCGGCACGAGCGAGAGCAGCATCGCAAGGGCGAGTAGCAGGCTCAGGGTTTTTGTTTGAACTATGTTTTTCATATATTTCCTCCTTGTCTTTCGACGCGTTTTACTGTAATTTCGGCTGCGATCAGCCGTGGTTTTATCCCGGGTTTACAAGCGTTGCGGGACCTGCCCGCGCCGCGCCGCTGCGGGCGCAAAAAAGCGCGATGAACCCGCGTTAAACGGGCGCACCGCACCGGAAAAAAGATTTGTAAATTTTACAAAAAGGGTGTTGACAAAACCGCCAAGCGAAATGACGCACGACTGACTGACTGACAGGATCATCGCTCGCTTCATCGTCATTGTCAAGCCCCTTTCCGCATTCTTTCTTCACCTTGCTGTTATTTAAGATATTATAACATATAACACACGTCTTTTCAAGTACCAAAAACGAAATTTCGATGAAGTTTTCAGCGCGGATCTGCGCGAACGGGCGCCGCTTTCAAGCCGATACGCAAACGAAAAAAGAAAAAAGAAAAAACACGAAAAAAGTTTCACATTCTGCCCGCAAAATGATGATATTATTGTTGCTTTTTACCGAAAACTATGATACAATAACTATGTATCAGTAAAATCAGGGTCATTACGGAGGAAGATATGGTCGGGATCGACGTTGTCGAAAAGCATTCGCCGGCGGAAAAAGCGGGAATAGCGCCGGGCGACATTTTGATCGGTATCAACGGACACGAGATCAACGACGTTCTCGATTACCGCTTTTATCTTACCGACGAGAGGCTCGTACTGAAACTCGAGAGAGACGGCAAAGCATTCGAGAGAACGATCGAAAATGACGAGTACGAGGACATAGGACTTGACTTTAAGACCTATCTGATGGACAAAAAACACTCGTGTAAAAACAAGTGTGTGTTCTGCTTTATCGATCAGCTTCCCAAGGGACTCCGCGAGACGCTCTATTTCAAGGATGACGACGACAGACTTTCGTTCCTGATGGGAAACTACGTCACGCTTACCAATCTTCGCGACGAAGAGGTCGACAGGATCATAAAAATGCATCTGAGTCCGATCAACGTTTCGGTACATACGACCAACCCCGAACTGCGGTGCAGGATGATGAAAAATCCGAACGCGGGGCGTTCGCTCGAGTATCTTAAACGCTTTGCCGAAAACGGCATCACGCTGAACTGTCAGATAGTGCTGTGCAAGGGACTCAACGACGGAGACGAGCTTGTTTCGACCATGCACGATCTTGCGTCTCTCCACCCCGCCGTTCAAAGCGTTTCGGTCGTCCCCGTCGGGTTGACCGATCACCGCGAGGGACTGTATCCGCTCGAGCCGTTCGATAAGAACGACGCTTTCAAGATCGTCAAGACCGTCGAGAATTTCGCCGCCCTGTGTAAACAGTATTACAAAAGCAGTATCTTCTTCTGCGGAGACGAGCTGTATCTCAAAGCGGGTCTTCCGATCCCGGACGCCGATTATTACGAGGACTTTTCTCAGATAGAGAACGGAGTCGGTATGCTCGCGTCGCTGAAAAGCGAGTTCGACCGCGCGATAGAGGACGGGTACGAAGTCGATACTTCGCGCCCGAGAAGGGTGTCGCTCGCTACGGGAGAGGCGGCGTACGGACTGATCTCTTCGCTCCTCGAAAGACTGAAGGAGCGTTTTCCGAATCTCGAATATCATCTGTACGAAATAAAGAACGACTTCTTCGGGCACATGATAAACGTCTCGGGACTTATAGTCGGACGTGACCTGTATGCACAGCTCGTCGGCAAGGAGCTTGGAGATACGCTCTTTCTTCCGAGAAATATGCTTGAAAGCGGCGGACGCGTTTTCCTTGACGATATGTCTGTCGCGGAACTTTCCGAAAAACTTAACGTCGAAATAAAGACCGTTGAAAACGACGGCTATTCGTTTATCACACAAATAATGGGAATCGAGGGAATATGATGGAGAATAAGAAAAACAGCGTAAAAAAAGAACTGAAAGTGGTTTTTTCTGACGAGATCTACGACGAGTTGAAATACGTTTTCCGTCCCGACAGACTTGAAAACGTCATCTATGCCCCCGCGATGAGAGAGGACGGGAAATGGCTCTGCTCATGCGGATTTGAGACCGACCTCGGTATGTGTCCGATCTGCGGGATGGAGAAGGCTACCGTCTTTTCAAAGGTGAACGCGAATTATCTCGCCCGTCACCGCAAGGACCGCCTCGCTCACAAACAGAAGTCGAGCAAGCGCAGTAAAGAAGCGCTTGCCGCCGGCTCGGCTCCTTCCGTCGGCGCTCCCGCCCCGGTAGAGGGAAAGGGAAGAAAGATCGGCACGATAGCGGGAGTTATCGTCCTGATCGCGGCGATCGCGGTGTCCGGCTGGCTCCTGTTCAGAAAAAATCCGGCGACGGGACCTTCCGAGACCGACGACCTTGTCATCCCTCATACCTCGGAACCGGAAACTTCCGGTACGGTCGACGAGACGAACGTCCCCGAGACCTCGGCTCCCGAGACCGATCCGCCGGAGACGACTCCCGTCAAGGTCAACGACTCTCTCTCGGTCAAAGTCGTCGACTCTCCCTATGAATTTGCAAACTCGACGTCCGAAGTGGCGACCGTCGCGATAAGCGGCTGGCCGGAAGGCGCATCGGGCAACGTCGCGATGGGAGGACTCGTTTACACGACTCCCGACGCCGATTATCTTGTCAAAAACGGCATTTCCGCTTATGATAAAGACGGTCAGCTGATCAGACAGATCACCGACACAGAGGCGAAAGCGGTCGACGGATGCGACGAATTCCTTTTCTTCACCGACACCGACAACAAGCTCCGCCGCGTTACTTACGACGGCCTGCATGAAAGCCTGTTCGATATCGGAGTCGACAAATTCGCGATTTACGACGGCAAGCTGTTCTATACTCCTTTCGGAAGCGACGGACTCTACGCGACCGATCTTGACGGAGGCAACGCGAGACGCGTCAGCGATCAGAAAATAATCGCTCTCAACGCGACGGCGGGCAAGCTCTACTTCTCGACTCCAATGGGACTCGGCGTACTTACCGCGGCGCAGAGCAACGTTACTTATTTTGCGCCCGACGCGGCGAACGCCACTTCCGTCCTTGAACTCGACGGTTCCGTTTTCTACACGGTGCGCGGACTTATGAGCCTTTACAATCCCAAAAAGGCGAGCGGCTTCGGTCGCGTTTATCCCGGAGATATGTTGAGCGGAGAGCAGTTTACCGCGATGGCGCAGTACGAGGACCGTCTCTACTTCCGCGTCGAGACCGCGGCGGGAACGCGCTGGTACTCCATGACCGCGCTGTTCAGGAATATCAAGCCGACCGACGTCACGACCCCCTCGCTCTTCGTGACCGATCAGGGGTATTACGACGGCGAACTCAACTATTACAAAGCAAACTGAAAAAACAGAGGAAAAATAATGCCCAAACCCACGGTAGCGATCGTCGGCAGACCGAATGTCGGCAAATCCACGTTATTCAATAAGCTGTCGGGCGAACGCATCTCCATCGTGGAGGACACTCCCGGAGTGACGCGCGACAGGATCTACAATGAAATAGAGTGGTCGGGACGCGAGATGCTGCTCGTCGATACGGGCGGTATCGAGCCGAAGACCAACGATGAAATGCTGAAATATATGCGTCTTCAGGCGAATATAGCCATTGAGACCGCAGACGTCGTTATCTTTATGACTGACGTTCGCACGGGACTCACGGCGGACGACCGCGACATCGCGCGTATGCTCCTCAAAGCCAAGAAAAAGACCGTGCTTTGCGTGAACAAGGTCGACTCCGTCGGCGCGCTCCCCTCGGAATTCTACGAGTTTTACGAGCTGGGGTTCATCGGCGAGCCTATCGCCGTATCGTCGACGCACGGCACGGGAACGGGAGACCTGCTCGACGAAGTCGTGTCGCTCCTTCCCGAAGCGGACGCGGACGAAACCGAAGACGACCGCGTCAAAGTAGCCGTCATCGGAAAACCCAACGCGGGGAAAAGCTCTATAATCAACCGCATTTTAGGCGAAGAACGGCTGATAGTCTCGAACGTTCCCGGAACGACTCGCGACGCGGTAAATACCTTGCTCGACAACGAGTACGGCAAATACGTTTTCATCGACACCGCCGGAATACGCAAAAAGGCGAGAGTCGACGACAGGATCGAGAAGTACAGTGTGCTTCGCGCCAAAATGTCGGTCGAAAAGGCGGACGTATGCGTGCTTATGATAGACGCGGAAAAGGGTATCACCGATCAGGACGAGCATATCGCCGGACTCGCTCACGAATCGGGCAAGCCGAGCGTCATCGTCGTCAATAAATGGGATCTTATCGAAAAGGACGACAACACCGCCAGGGAATTCACCGATAAGATACGCGTCGCGCTTTCGTATATGTCTTATGCGCCGATCCTCTTCGTTTCGGCAAAGACGGGTCAACGCACGGAAAAACTGTTCGAGTTCATCAACTACGTTTACGAGCAGTCTAACCTCCGCATATCGACGGGTATGCTCAACGACGTACTGAACGACGCTTTGACGAAGGTACAGCCTCCGTCGGACAAGGGGCGCCGTCTCAAGATATACTATATGACGCAGATACAGGTCGCTCCGCCGACGTTCGTCATTTTCTGCAACGAAAGGGAGCTGTTCCACTTCTCGTACCAGAGGTATATCGAAAATCAGCTGCGGACCGTGTTCGGCTTCAACGGAACGCCGATCAAGATAATCATAAGACAAAAAGGAGACGACCCCGTATGAAAAACGGATCGCCTATACTTTCTTTTCTCGCCTTTATCGTTATTCTCGCGGCTTTGCTGACCGCGTTTTCATCCTGCAAAAGCTCAGACGTCCCCGCGGAAAGCTCCGAAGAATCGCAAAGCCTTTCGACGGACGTAGATCATTCGTCGGGCGGCGCGAATACGTGGCGCGTTCCGGGACCGGACGAAACTTTGTCTCCCGACGAAACTTCCGAAACGGGTGAAACGCCGGAAAGCGGGGACGCTCCGGACGGAACGACTGTCACCGGAAAGTCGGGCGGCGAAACTTCGAAGATCGCCCCGGAGACTGACAAAGGCGGAAAAGAGATCCATCCGTCGACCCAAAGAACGCCGGAAACGCAAGTCCCTCAGGCCTCCGGAAACGCGGTCACGGATCTGCCCGAGCCGGTAGAAACAGTCCCCGAAAACTTTGACGGGATGATCTTTGAGGTCAGGGCGGACAAAAAGACCGTACGTCCCGGCGACAAGCTGACTTTGCAGGTAGACGTCGTACAAAATCCGGGTTTTTACGTCATGGTGGTCGACCTCGGAAGAGCGTCGGGCAACCTGAAGCTCGACGGGATAACCTATGTAAAAACGTCTGAATTTTCCTGCACCGCCGAGGTCCGCGCGGTCCTCGACTCGAAAAAATACGCTGACTGCGAATATACGGGCAATATACTGACTTTTGAATTCACGGTCTCGGAAAACGCCGTTCCCGGGAAATATAAGCTGACCGGATCGTGCGATTGCGCGACGGTGAAGGAAGAAAGAGTCAAGTCTTTCTTCATTCTTCCGACGATCGAGATAACCAAAGGCTGACGGAAAGTCAAACCAAACAATTGACACGGAGGACATATCACAATGAAAAAAATCGGGGCGTTTCTTCTCGCTATACTGCTCATAGCATCGTCCGTCATGCTTTTCGCGTGCGGAAAAGATAAAACGGGATCGACTTCCGACGGCAAGATCCACGGCGCCTTTACGCTTGACAAGACGTCGGCGGAGCCCGGAGAAAGCGTGAAGGGAACGCTTGAACTGACCGAAAACCCGGGGTTCAACGTGATGATAATACGGTTTGTTTGCCCCGAAAACACGCTTGAAATGGTCGATGTTTCCGAAAACGAAGACTCGGGTTTTGACATCACGTCGGGAAAGAGCATTATCATCGACGCCGGAAACGAGGATTCACACTATACCGGAAAGGTGTTCGACGTGGAGTTCAAGCTGAGCGAGAAGGCGGCTGAAGATTTCAAGATCGAGGTCTATTGCGACGCGGCGCGTCTCTCCGAGGTCGAGCTCGAAAGCGTGTTCAACACGGTCGAGTTCAAGGTGATCACCGAGTCTGCCGCGGGATATACCGACGAAGAGACCGAAAGCGACGCCTCGCTTGCGTCTGTTCCCGAGACCTCCGAAGTCCCGGGCGCAAAGGAATTATTTGAAGAGGAAAAGGCTAAGCCTTTTTCTTTTATGTGGAATTACGGTCTTATAAATTATTATAAAGGAGAGATCGTCGAAGACAGCGAGGCGCTCGACTCGGGCGTCTGGGGCTGGATCGGACTCGCGGGCGCGCTTGTCATCGGGTATCTTTTCGGGTCGGTCAACTTTGCGATCGTGATCTCGAAGCTCGTGTTTCACGAGGACATCCGCGAAAAGGGAAGCGGCAACGCGGGAATGACCAATATGATGCGTACGTACGGCTCGAAGTACGCCGCGCTGACGCTCCTCGGAGACTTTCTCAAGACCGCTCTCGCCGTCGTTATCGGGCGTTTTCTTCTCGGTATGCCGGGCGCTTACGCCGCGGGACTCGGAGCGGTGGTCGGTCATATGTGGCCTGCTTACTATAAGTTCAAAGGAGGCAAGGGGATAGCCGCCTCGTTCGCGCTCGTGATGATGACTTATCCCTTCGTCGGAGGGATATTATTCGTTCTGTTCGTCGCGGTCGTCGCGTTCACGAAATACCTCTCGCTCGGGTCGATAATGGGAGTTCTCGTGTTCCCGTTCCTGCTTTCCCGTATCACCGACGCAAGCTTTATCGAGCTTATATGCGCGCTCCTCATCGCGATCCTCGTCGTTATCAAACATAAAGACAATATAAAACGCCTGTACTCGGGACAGGAAAACAAGTTTTCTTTCAAGAAGTCGGAAAAAAAGTCCGAACAAAAGACCGAACAATAACAGCGGAGGGATAATATATATGAAACAATACGTCATCGCGCTCGACGAAGGCACGACGAGCGCCCGCACCATCATTTTCGATCACGATACGAACATCGTGACTTCCGTACAGAAGGAGTTCAATCTCACATACCCTCATCCCGGCTGGGTCGAGATGAACCCGAACGAAGTATTCGCCGCGCAGTACGCGACGATGACCGAGGCGATCTTCGGAAGTATCTCGCCGGACGAGATCGCGGCTATCGGTATCGCCAACCAGCGCGAGACGACGATGGTATGGAACCGCGCGACTTCAAAACCCGTCTATCCCGCCATCGTCTGGCAGGATAAGCGCACGTCCGAGTTCTGCGAGGGACTCAAGGCGCAGGGACTTGAAGAAAAATTCCGCGAGAAGACCGGACTTCTTATCGACTCGTATTTCTCCGCGACGAAGATCCGCTGGATCCTTGACAACGTCGAGGGAGCGAGAGAGGCGGCGGAGAGGGGCGAGCTTGCGTTCGGCACCGTCGATACCTGGCTGCTGTGGCGTCTCACCGGAGGAAAGGCGCATATCACCGACCGCACGAACGCGTCGCGCACCATGCTCTATAACATAAAAACTCTCGACTGGGACGACGAGCTCCTCGAGCTCCTCGACATTCCGAGAAGCCTGCTCCCCGAAGTGCGTTCTTCCGGAGAAGTCTACGCGACCGTCGATATCCTCGGCGAAAAGGTGCCGGTCTCGGGCATTGCGGGAGACCAGCAGGCGTCGCTGTTCGGTCAGAGATGTTTTGAAGCGGGCGACGCCAAAAACACCTACGGAACGGGTTGTTTCCTTCTTATGAACACCGGAAGCACGCCTTTTTCGAGCCGTTCGGGACTGCTTACCACGATCGCCGCGTCCGAAAAGGACGCTCCCGTTTCATACGCGCTTGAAGGAAGCGTATTCGTCGGCGGCGCCATAATCCAATGGCTCCGCGATTCGATCGGACTCATCCGCGAATCGAGGGATTCCGAATACTTCGCAAACAAGGTCGATTCCTCCGACGGAGTTTACGTCGTTCCCGCGTTCGCGGGACTCGGCGCTCCGTACTGGGATATGTACGCGCGCGGCGCGATCCTCGGTATGACGCGCGGCACCGACCGCAACCATATAATCCGCGCTTCTCTTGAAGCCATCGCCTACCAGACCGAGGACGTTGTCGCGGCGATGGAGGAGGATATAGGCAAGAAGATCACCGTTCTCAAAGCGGACGGAGGCGCCTCCGCAAACAATTTCCTGATGCAGTTCCAGTCGGATATCTCCGACGTGTCGGTCATCTGCGGCACGGGAGAGGCCACGGCGCTCGGCGCGGCGTTTCTCGCGGGCCTCGCGGTGGGCTTCTGGAACGACAGATCCGAGCTTCAGAAGCTCTACGAGAGCAAACGCGTGTTCGGTCCCAAGATGACACGCGAAGAAAGACAAAAGCACCTCGACGGCTGGAAGGACGCGGTATCGCACGTCCTTTCCGAGAAAAAATAAAAAGATGACTGTCGCAAAAAATGCGACAGTCATCTTTTATATTATGCGTTCATTATTCGTCCGAGGTGAGTATTTCGACGATCTCGCCGAGGATATAGTCGTCTTTCAGAAATCTTGCCGCAGTCGCAATGAACGCGGGAACGGCGCCCGTCTTTTTGAGCGCTTTATAGAGGTCGTGCTTGAGTTCGTTTTCTATCTGACACCGGACGAGCGTCTTCACGATCTCGCCCTCTTTGTCGGATGAAGCGAGCGCGTTTCCGGAGTCGAACGAGACTTCGATCTTGTCGGTCGGTCTTACGTTACGCAGAGTCACTGAGGCGGTACGGGCGTCCGCGTCGGTCGAACTCTCCGCCGTTTCCGCGACTCCGTTTCGCATGACCATTACGTTGCCGAACTTCGCGGGACAGACGAACGTTATTTTTATCGTACGTTCGGGCAGGGAGGAGGCGAACTCTCCTCTTGCCGGGCAGGCGGTGAATACGCTTCGCTCTCCCCATTCGAACGCGTAGTCGGTGAAAGCCTTTTTCGTGTTTTTCGCCATACCGTCGTCTTCGTAGAGGGTGAAAGCGCCGTTATTTCCGCAAAAGACCTGTATCTCGAGTCCGTCGGGCGTTTTCGCTCCGTTGCGGGCGTCGAGGTCGAGCGGAAGGATAGCGCCCGCCTTCGCGAGGACGGGGATATATTCTTTCGTGCGGTAGAGCGAGATCTCCTTTTCGCCCTTATATACACGGTGCGTGAATACGTCGATCCATTTTCCCTCCGGGAGAAAAGTATCGACGCGTCCCGTGCGCGAGGTCTCGCGCGACTTCGACGTTACGGGAGATACGATAAGCTCGCTTCCGAACGTGTATTCGTTCGGATATTTCTTTTCCGACGTCATCCGCTGCGGGTAGTCGTAGTACATCGGGCATACGAGCGGAACTCCCTCTTCGGCGTTGCGGTACGCCATCGTATAGAGGTACGGAATGAGCCTGTGACGGAGGCGCATATAGTCGGTCATTATCTTTTCGGTCTCGTATCCGAACGCCCACGGCTCCTTGTTGAGGAAGGGGTTGGACGACGAATGGAGGCGCATTATCGGCGAAAAAACGCCGTATTCGAGCCAGCGGATCTGTAATTCCTCGTCCCATACTCCGCGGGTGTGACCGCCGATGTCGTGGCTCCACCACGAATAACCGACGTTCGACGAAGTTGACGTGAAATAGGGTTGAAAGTCGAGGCTGTCCCAGGTCATCACGGTATCGCCGGAGAATCCTATCGGGTAGCGCTGACTGCCTATGCCGGCGTAGCGCGAGAAGGTCATCGGGTATTTGCCCTTGCGCGCAGAGTCGGCGAAATGGTAATGATTGAGCATAAACAGGACGTCGTAGCCGTCCTTTGAAAATCCGCCCTTCTGCTGCCAGTCGATCCACCATAGATCGACTCCCTGATCTTCGAGCGGATGCAGGATCTTCTCGAAATAGTTCTTCATGAACTTTTCGTCCGACGCGTCGAATTGTACCGGCTCTTCGGACTCGAAGTCGACTCCCATCGCCTTTGCCATCGGGAGATAATTGTCTTCAAACGCCCTTATCCCGTCGCAGGGGTGGAGATTGAGCGAGGTAGTGAGTCCCTTTTTGTGAAGAGCGCCGAGAAAGCGTTCCGGATCCGGGAAAAAGTCGCGGTTCCAGGTGTAGCCGGTCCAGCCGTTGCCGTATTTTTCGTCCGGACGGGTGATATGCCAATCCATATCGATAACGGCGACAGAGAGCGGGATGCCGCGCTTCTCGAATTCGTCCGTCAGCGCGAGATAACTTTTTTCGGTGTATTTATAATATCTGCTCCACCAGTTGCCGAGCGCGTATCGCGGGAGCATCGGACATTTGCCGGAGAGGGCGTAAAAGTCTCGTATGCACCCCTTGTGGTCGAAAAGATAGGCGAAAAAATATATATCGACGGACTCGTTCGTCTTCGGCTCGAACCAGCCGTTTTCGTTCAGCAGCATGGTCTTCGAGTCGTCGATCAGCGAAAAGCCGTGACGGTCGATGAGTCCGTCCCCGAGCGGGATTGCGCCGTCGATGCTGTCGAGCGTCGATACCGTTCCGCCGAGGTTGATATATTCGTTGTGGACCTTTATTTTGTCCATCCCGAAATGCCATTTATAGCACTTGTGCTTCTGCATCCCGACGGGTCTTATCGACAGACCGCCTTCGGAAAAACGCTGTTTGTTATAGTAAAGATGAAGTTTGTCCGTTATGATCTCGAGCGACGTTTCGGTCTCTTTGACTTCAAATTCCGGAACGGGAAAACTTCTGCAAAACACTCTTTGGGTAGGAGAGTCGACAAAAACGCCGTTCTCGCTGTACTCGAGCCTGATAAGGCGGTCGGTCAGCACGGTGAAACGGTATTTTTCCCCTTTTACCGCCGCTTTGGGATCGGCAACGGGGCGAAGGTCGAACGTTGACGTATCAAACATTGTTTTCGTTCCTTTCGTTTTATTCTCAGGAGTTTTCGCGTTCAAAGAAGTATTTGGTGCGGTATCGGGAGACGCTCATCACGACCCCGAGCGCCAGAAACAGGCTGAGGAGCGACGAGCCGCCGTAGCTGAGAAACGGGAGCGTTATGCCTATGACGGGCAGTACGCCGAGACACATCCCTATATTTTCCACGGTCTGAGCGATCAGCACGGCGCAGACTCCGACGCAGGCAAAGCCCGCGACGTCTTTTCGCGCGCGCATCGCGGTCATAACGACGCGCACGCACAGAAATACGAGCAATACGATCACGATGATCGCGCCGAAGAGACCGAGCGTTTCGGTGATAACGGCGTAGATCATATCCGTATGGTTATACGGTATCGTGTCGGAGACGGGGGTGTTCGAGAGTCCTTTGCCGAAAAATCCGCCGGAGGCGATCGCGCGCTTTGAAAGTATCTGCTGATAACCGTACCCCATAGGATCGGATTCCGGGTCAAATCCGACGAGGATACGCCTCTGCTGATAGGGTTTGAGCATCGACCACAGCGTGGGCGTAAGAGGGACTGCGACTGCGACGGCTCCGAGCAGGTAGAGCAGGCTCATCCCCGCGGCGAAGTTCATCGCGAGCATAACGGTAAGATACACGAGCGCCGACCCGAGGTCGCCCTGGAGAACGATCAGTCCCGTGGGGATCGCGGCGTGAAGCAGGAGCAAAGCCGCGACGGGGGGACTGTTGATCCTGTCCTTGACCGAGTCAAGGTGCTTTGAATAAGTGATGATAAAGAACACTTTTACGAACTCCGACGGCTGCATATACAAGGCGTTGAGTTCAATCCAGCTGACGTTTCCGCGTCCCTTTCCGATGAAGAGAGTGAGCGCAAGGAGTCCCACGGAGATCGTTCCGAGCGCGACGCACACGCGGACGTCAAACATATATTCATAATTGACGAACGACAAAACGAGCGCGGACGTCACTCCCAGAAAGAGCGCGAACAGTTGTTTTGTGACGTAATCGTTCGAGATGCCGCCGGTAGCCGCGGCAATGACCGCGATGCCGATAGAGGACAGTATGACGGGAATGATGATCAGAAGATAATCCGTCGTTTTCCCGAACAGACGCGTTCTCTGACCGAGACCGGTCACTCCGAGGCGCAGCTTCTTTTTCTGTTGCATCTCAAACCTTTCCTATCAATAAGCCTTGCCCCAGCAGACCGAGTGCTTGGCTTTCTTTCCGCAGCAGACGCAGACGTCGGAGATGTTCTCCTGCTCGAAGGGGATGCAGCGCGAGCCGACTCCGGTGACTTCCTTCACCTTGTCTTCGCATTCTTCCTCTCCGCACCACATCGCCATAACGAATCCGTCGCCGTCTTTTTCGAGTCTTTCCTTGATCTCGTCCATCGTCTTGCAGCGGTAGGTGTGTTTTTCTCTGTTGGCGAGCGCTTTGGCGTAAAGTCCGTCGTGAACGGCGGTCAGAAGCTCGCCGACCTTGCTTTCGAGTTCGTCGAGCGCAACTATAGTCTTCTCGCGGTTGTGACGTGTGACCGCCACGCAGACCCCGTTTTCGATGTCGCGGGGACCGATCTCGATGCGGAGCGGAACGCCCTTCATCTCGTATTCCGCGAACTTCCAGCCGGGAGAGTTGTCCGACGAATCGAGCTTGACGCGGTAAAGCTTTGAAAGACGGGTATAAAGCTCGTTCGCTTTTTCAAGCACGCCCTCTTTATGCTGAGCGACGGGAACGATGACTACCTGCACCGGCGCGATGGCGGGCGGCAGCGCGAGTCCGGAGTCGTCGCCGTGAGTCATGATGACGGCGCCGATAAGACGGGTCGTGACGCCCCACGAGGTCTGATGCGGGAATACGCGTTTGTTTTCTTTGTCAGTGTAGTTTATGCCGAACGCTTTGGCGAAACCGTCGCCGAAATAGTGTGAGGTGCCCGCCTGGAGCGCCTTGCCGTCGTGCATCAGAGCTTCGATCGCGTACGTCGAAACGGCGCCGGCGAACTTGTCGCTTTCGGTCTTTTTGCCCTTGATGACCGGCATCGCGAGCGCCTGCTCGCAGAAGTCGGCGTAGACGTTCAGCATCTGTTCGGTCTCTTTGATCGCCTCTTCGGCGGTCGCGTGGATCGTGTGTCCCTCCTGCCACAGGAATTCTCTGGTACGCAGGAACGGACGGGTCGTCTTCTCCCAGCGTACGACGCTGACCCACTGGTTGTAGAGCTTGGGAAGATCTCTGTACGAATGGACGATGTTCGCGTAATGCTCGCAGAACAGGGTCTCCGACGTCGGTCTGACGCAGAGGCGCTCCTCGAGCGGCTCGTTGCCGCCGTGAGTCACCCACGCCACCTCGGGAGCGAATCCCTCGACGTGATCCTTCTCCTTGTTCAGCAGGCTTTCGGGAATGAACATCGGCATACAGACGTTCTCGTGCCCGAGTTCCTTGAAGCGTTTGTCAAGGATCTTCTGTATGTTTTCCCATATCGCGTACGCGTAAGGACGGATGACAAGGCATCCCTTGACGCTCGTGTATTCGACGAGCTCCGCCTTTTTGACTATATCGGTGTACCATTGCGCAAAGTCAACGTCCATCGGCGTTATGTCTTCGACAAATTTTTTATCCTGAGCCATTTTTCTTTTTCTCCTCGCGAAAAAATATTATAATTAAATATATTCTACAATAAAAAGGCGCATAAGTCAATAGAAAAAGCCCCGGCAAAGCAAATTTTGCCGGGGCGGGAGCATTGAATTTACAGTACGACCGTCGAGAGCGAATCGGGCAGAAGCTCGACGTAGACGTCGTTTTCATCGGTGTGAAGCACGACCTGCTTTTTCTCCGCGTCGGGGTTGACGAGAAGGCAGGCGGTGTTGTTTTTATTTTTGATGAAGATACCTTCAAGCGGTTTTTTCGGGGTGTAGAAGGCGAACATATCGTTATAGGCGCCCTCGCCGATAGTCAGCGGATATATCTCCGACTCGGCGGTGATATACGGGGCGACGAGGCGGAACGCCTTCGCCTGACCGCTGAGCGCGGTTTCTCCCGTCCTCGAATCGAGCGTCAGAAGCCCGCCGCAGAAGTACGGACCGACGTTCGGTCCTCCCGTTTCGTCGAGCAGGAGGTTCCAGCCGGTGAACGAACGGTAAGAACAGCGCAGCGCTTTTGAGATCATGACTCCCCACTTGCACCAGTCGGTGCCGTAGTGGTCGTAAAGTCTCGGTCCTCCCTCGGTGAAGTGGAGTTCCAGCTCGGGATACTTTTCGCGCAGGGCGAGAGTCTGTTCGACTCTGCCGTAGTAGTAGTGGAACGCCACTCCCGACGCGGCGTCTTTGAGTCCTTCGATATTATCGAGCGACCAAAGCACGCGTTCGACTCCGGGAAAATAATGGTCGTACATCCATATTTTGACGTCCAAACCCTTTTCGTCGAGCTTTTTCCGCATCGTTTTGACGAAGTTTGCTTCTGTCTCGGGATGCCATATACACGCGGGCATACGTCCGTGCTGATGCGCTTCGGCTTCGTTCTGCGGAGTGATAGCGGAAACGCGGATCCCGCGTTTTTCATACTCTTCGAGATATCTGATATAGTATTCTGCGTACGTTTCGACGTACTTTTCGCGCATATAACCGCCGCACATACTCCCGCCGGTCTTCATCCAGCCGGGAGGAGACCAGGGAGATGAGAACAGCTTGATGTCCGGGCGGACTTCAAGTATCTCTTTTATCATCGGGATAACGTATCTTTCGTCGCGCTCTACCGAAAAATGCGAGAGGTCGGTGTCAAAGGGATGGTCGTCGTAGGAGTAGATCTCCGCGGAATAATCGCTCGAGCCGACTGTCAGCCGTCCGACGGAGAGACCTATACCGTCCTTGCCGTAGACTCTCTCGAGAAGCGCGCGGCGGGCGGTCTTGTCCATTTGAGACAGAAGATAGCACGACGAGCCGGTGATCGCGGCTCCGAAGCCGTAAAAGCCTTTGACAGACGGCTCTTTGCCGACGGAAACGTCGATCGCCCCGGGCATACGGACTCCGGGGAACACCTCGCGCACGGACTCGTTATGGTCTTTGTCCGTGAAGATCTGATAAGCCATAAAATCCCTTCTTTCGTTTGCCGATATTATTTATTATTACGATCCGGCGGAAGTTTTTTCCGCTTTTGACTTCCGGATCCTGATAAGAGCGGTCTTTATCAGCACTATCGCGCCGCAGATCAGTACGCAGACGTAGAAAGACGTCGTGCGCGACAAAAGCTCGAGATTTGCCGACTGTTCGGGTGACATTATCGACGAAAAGCCGTTGATCATCAGGTAGTCGGTGACTCCCATCGCTCCGGGAGTCGGGATGCTGCTCGAGCCTATTACGACGTTGGACTGCATCGCGAGCAGGAAGGGCGCGTCGCGGAGCGCTCCGCCTCCCGCGAGAAAACAGAACACAGATACGAGCATCTGACTCAGTCTGTGTATGAGGTTGAAAAGGAGCGTTTTCAGCATCAGCTTCCGCCGTCCGCGGAGCATAGAGGTCGCCTCGGAATACTGGTCCATCGCGTTTTTCAGCTTTTCGCGCTTTTCGTCGAGATTTTTGACGAAATGCAGCTTGCCCGCGACGCGAAGCCCCCAGTCGCAGATGCCGAGCAGGAGCTTTTTCTTCCAGAGGATAAGGCCGTAGAAAACGGCGAGAGAGGTCTGTATCAGCGCTCCGACGATTATGAGCAGACGTCCGAACGTACCGAACGAGAGGAACGCGCCCGGCACGAAGACGAACGAGAGCAGACCCACGATGACGATGGAGAGCGTGTAGAACAAAAGATAGGTCATGACGACCGCCGTCGAGATCGCTCCCGGGACGCCGTCAACGAACATAAAGTAGGCTTCCATCGGCTGTCCGCCCGTTCCGGACGGGGTGATCGCGGAAAAATAAATGTCAGCGGACGCGTATGAAAGGCACTTCGGAAGATCGCGCGGGTAGCCGAAGTCGCGCAGCAGGGTCTTTATCATCAGAGCGTCGAAAAAGATGTACGACAGCATCGAAAGGACCGCCGCAGTCAGCCACCACGGGTTATTGCGCGTCAGATATTCAAGGAATTTCGCCGGAGAAAACTCTTTAGCCTGGCTCGTTACCGCCCATACAGACAGCGCGGCTATTACAAAAAAGAGTATGCTCCAGATGAGCCTGTTGCGTCCGCCCGAGGGCTTTCCGTTTTTCTCTTTCATTTATACCTCGTCAAAGGACCCGGAAAGGTCCTGTTTCCACATAGTAATTTTAATAAATATATCATATAATAAAATCTTTGTCAAGTAAAACGGGAAACAGGCAGAATGCGATCTGATGACAAAAAACGGCAAAAAGCGCCCCTCCGGCGGGACTTTCCCGGCGGAGGGGCATTTCGTTATTATCACTCTATCCTTATTTTCGCGGTGTTGCCTTCGAGCTTGAGGGTGTAGTTCGTAAAGTCACGGCGGCGTCCGTAGACTTCGTACGCGCAGCCGTCGGCGGCGGAGATCCTTCCCTTGACGTTGACGACGAAATATCCGAGGCGTCCCGTCGCATAAGGAACTTCGGAAAAGTCGAAAGTATATTCGTTTCCGTCCTGCGTGACCTTGGTGTACTTCTCGTACAGATACTGTGTCGAGCACTCGGCGACGTCACGGGTGATGACGAGGTCGAACCTGTCCGCTCCGCGCGTGAAGAAGCCTCTCGTCTTTGCGACAGACTCGGAGTTGCGCTTAGGATCCATATTGAGGATGTTGGGCCAGTGCGTGCCCTGGATCCCGTTCGGGATGATCGCGTTGTCGAAGTCGAGGTCGTAACCGAACCACGGGAGAGCCTTTTGCTCGTAGCGGTTGGAGGATATGATGTCGTTTTCGATGAACACGGTCTCGTCAGGATCTTCGATCTTCGGCGTCATAACGCGGAAGGGAAGTGTGACGTAGAGGATGCCGAACTCGCGGAGTATCGCCGAAAGCTCGTTCACTCTGTACGCGCCGGACGGCGGAACGAAGCTGTTGACTTCTTTTTTGATGCCGTATTTTATCAGCATCTCGAGGAAGGTGTCGATACGCGTGCGGATCTCGTCCGCGTCGACCATAAACAATTCTTTATTTATACGGTAGTAATAATCGGAGAGGTCGTGATTGTCGACACCCGGCATATAATAGCCGTGGTAAAGTCCGTGGAGAGCCACGTCGATATGCTCGGCTCCCGATACGAACTCGGCGATCTGCGCCATCTCGTTCGGGTCGCGGTATTTCGCGTTGTCCCACGAATCTCCGAAGTGCGAAAAATGCTTGCTCTTACGGGGGAGGACGTTTTCGATGTCCCACTCGCC
>CACZZA010000029.1 GCA_902785485.1 uncultured Ruminococcus sp.
GAGCGATTGGAAACATACGATCAGCGCGATCTGCTGTACGACTCCCTCGAAAATGCCGACGACCGACGACACCGCGACTCCGAGCACGAGCAGGGCGAGCAGCCAGGGCAGACGTTTCTTTATCGACTTGCCGAGCGGCTCTCTGAGGTCTTCCTCTTCGGTAAGACCCGCCAGACGGGCGTAGTCCTCGCCGAGCTCGGTATCGACCGCTTCGACGATGTCCTGCGACGTGATGACGCCGACGAGCTTGTTCCCGTCTTTTGTGACGACCGGGATCGAGTCCTCGGAATAACCTTTGAGTTTTTCTATGTTCTCCGAAACGGAGTCCTTGTCGTAAACGAACGGGTAGGAAGCGATGATGAGGCTTTCAAGCTCGACGTCCTGTCTCGCTATTATGAGGTCCTTGAGGTCGACGGCGCCGTAGTAGGTCTCGCCGTCGCTCTCGGTGACGTAGATGGTCGAGATGTTGTCGTTGTCCGCCGCCTGCTCGACGAGGGCTTTCATCGCCTGCTTGATGTTCAGCGTGTTCGGGATGACGATATAGTTCGTCGTCATTATCGAACCGATCTCGTCTTCGCCGTACGAGTGGATGAGTTCGATGTCCTCCTTCGCCTCCGGCTCGATGAGTTCGAGCAGGTCGCTCCTCTTTTCCTCGTCGAGTTCTTCGAGTACGTCGACCGCGTCGTCCGCGTCCATGTTTTCGATGATGTCCGCGGCGAACGCGTCGTCAAGCTCCGAGATGTACGTCCCGACGTCGTCGAGGTATGAGAAGATGTCGGACATCGCGTCCGCTCCGAGGGCGGAATACAGACGTTTTCGTTCATTCGGCGTCAAGTATTCGAGCGAAGCGGCAATGTCGTTGCCGTGGTAGTCGCTCAGAAGATAAGCGAGTTCCTTGGGGTCCTTTGTCTTGCGAATGATACCGAGTATTTCCGACACGAATTCGTTCTCGGGAATATCTTTGATGATGTCATCCATATCTTCGTACCTCTCTTTCGTAAGGGATGATATATTTTACCACAGAACGCGGAAATATGCAACGAAAAAATTAACGAAACGGGCGTTTTATATATAAAAAGTAAGAAAATGACAATTTCCGCCTTTGAAAATAAAGTTTTGTTGGGCAAAACGGCGTTTTTACCGAATAAAAAAATAAATACTTGACAATTATGGGTCGTGATGGTATAATAAGCATAATTGCTCGGAGTGGGCGTACTATGCCCATTTCACGAAAAGCAATATAATAATTTTGAAGAAGGAGGAGAAAAATGCCTACATTCAACCAACTGGTAAGACAGGGCAGAGAGAAGAAAGTGTTCAAATCGAAGGCTCCCGTGCTTCAGAAGGGATTCAACACCCTCAAGAACGCGCCGACCGACCTTTCCGCGCCTCAGAAACGCGGCGTTTGCACAAAAGTTTCGACCACCAGCCCTAAGAAGCCGAACTCCGCGCTTCGTAAGATCGCGAGAGTCCGTCTGACCAACGGCCTCGAGGCTACGACCTACATTCCCGGGATCGGACACAATCTCCAGGAACACTCCGTCGTACTCATCAGAGGCGGAAGAGTCAGAGACCTGCCCGGTGTGCGTTACCACATCATCCGCGGCACGCTCGACGCTCAGGGCGTCGCGAACCGCAAACAGAGCAGATCCAAGTACGGCGCAAAGAGACCTAAATAAGTCGCCGTAAAACAGGTATCAAAGTTTGATCGTCATTGTTTATCCGAATGACTGATAATATATATTATCTGCCTCTTTCGGAAAAGCATTAACGGAGTCTAATCTTCGAGTACCGATGAATTCATCATTTATGAAGGAGGGAAGTAAAGTGCCCAGAAGAGGTCAGATCCAGAAAAGAGACGTTTTGCCGGATCCTATGTACAACTCGAAGCTTGTCACCAAGCTCATCAACAACATCATGTACGACGGCAAAAAAGGCGTAGCGCAGAAGATAGTTTACGAGGCGTTCGCAGCAGTTGAAGAGAGGACCGGTAAACCCGCTCTCGAACAGTTCAACGCGGCGATGGAAAACGTAATGCCCGTTCTCGAAGTCAAAGCGCGCAGAGTCGGCGGTTCGACTTACCAGGTTCCTATGGAAGTCAGAGCCGAGAGACGCCAGACGCTCGGTCTTCGTTGGCTCACGAACTTCGCGAGAAGCCGCGGTGAAAAAACCATGGCTGAAAGACTTGCGAACGAGATAATCGACGCTGTCAACGGAGCAGGCGGAGCCTTCAAGAAGAAGGAAGAGACTCACAGAATGGCAGAAGCCAACAAGGCTTTCGCACACTACAGATATTGAGCCTAAGGAGATAGTAAAAAATAATGCCAAGAGAATATCCACTGGAAAGAACGCGAAATATCGGCATTATGGCACATATCGACGCAGGCAAGACCACTACTACGGAACGTATCCTGTTCTATACCGGCAAGACCTACAAGCTGGGTGAGGTCCACGAAGGCGGAGCCACGATGGACTGGATGGAGCAGGAGCAGGAGCGCGGGATAACCATTACTTCCGCCGCCACGACGTGTTTCTGGAAGAACAACCGTATCAACATCATAGATACTCCCGGACACGTTGACTTCACCGTAGAGGTCGAACGCTCGCTCCGCGTGCTGGACGGTTCGGTGACCGTTTTCTGCGCGAAGGGCGGCGTAGAGCCGCAGTCTGAGACTGTATGGCGTCAGGCTGACAAGTACGGCGTGCCGCGCATGGCTTACGTCAACAAAATGGACATCATGG
The DNA here is from genome assembly GCA_902785485.1 of uncultured Ruminococcus sp. GTDB lineage: Bacteria > Bacillota > Clostridia > Oscillospirales > CAG-272 > RUG13077. Next base: position 2,743 of record CACZZA010000029.1, read on the forward strand.
GAGCGAACTTCTTCCACGTTGTCGATATGATGCGCGACAGGCTGAAGACCAACCCCGTACCGATCCAGCTCCCGATAGGAGCCGAGGACACGTTCAGGGGCATCATCGACCTGATGAACATGGAAGCCGACGTCTATTACGACGAGCTCGGCAAGGATATGCGAGTCGAGCCCGTGCCGGAAGATATGCTTGAGCTTGCCAAAGAGTACAGAGCAAAGATGGTCGAGGCGATAGCCGAGACAGACGACGCTCTGCTCGACAAGTTCTTCAACGATGAGGAGATCACCGTTGACGAATTGAAGGCGGCGCTTCGCAAAGCGACGATCGCGAACCGTATAGTTCCCGTCGTCTGCGGGACGTCCTACAGAAACAAGGGTGTGCAGAAGCTGCTCGACGCGATAGTCGACTATATGCCCAATCCGCTCGACATTCCGGCCATCAAAGGTAAAAATCCGAACACAGGCAAAGAGGAAGAGCGTCCGGCGTCGGACGAAGAGCCTTTCTCGGCGCTCGCGTTCAAAATAATGACCGACCCGTTCGTCGGAAAGCTCTGCTTCTTCCGCGTATATTCGGGATCGGTCGTAACGGGTTCCACTGTCTACAACTCGACGAAGGACGCGCGCGAGCGCTTCGGAAGGATACTTCAGATGCACTCGAACCAGCGCAACGATATCGACGCGTGCTACTCGGGAGACATCGCGGCGGTCGTCGGCGTCAAGAACACCACGACGGGCGATACTCTCTGCGACGAGAAGCACCCGATAATCCTCGAGTCGATGGAATTTCCGGATCCCGTCATCCGCGTTGCCATCGAGCCTAAGACCAAAGCGGGTCAGGAAAAGATGGGCATCGCCCTCGCGAAGCTCGCGGAGGAAGATCCCACGTTCCGCACCTACACGGACGAAGAGACCGGACAAACCATTATCGCGGGTATGGGCGAGCTCCATCTCGAGATAATCGTCGACCGTCTGCTCCGTGAGTTCAAGGTCGAGGCAAACGTAGGCAAGCCGCAGGTCTCCTACAAAGAGACCATCCGCAGGAGCGCGGACAGCGACACCAAATACGTCCGTCAGTCCGGTGGTAAAGGTCAGTACGGTCACGTCAAGATCACCATCGAACCGAACGAACCGGGCAAGGGATATGAGTTCGTCAACAAGATCGTCGGAGGCGTCATTCCGAAGGAATACATCCCCGCGGTCGACGCAGGTATCCAGGGAGCCATGCTCTCCGGTACCGTAGCCGGCTACAACGTCGTTGACGTAAAGGTCACACTGTACGACGGCTCGTATCACGAGGTCGACTCTTCGGAGCTTGCATTCAAGATCGCGGCTTCGATGGCGTTCAAGGACGCCATGAAGAAGGCGGATCCGGTGCTTACCGAGCCGATCATGAAGGTCGTAGTCATCACTCCCGAGGACTATATGGGCGACGTACTGGGAGATCTCCAGTCGAGACGCGGACAGGTCCAGTCGATGGAGCCTGTTTCGGGCGCTCAGGAGATAACCGCGATGGTCCCGCTGTCCGAAATGTTCGGATACGCGACCGATCTGCGTTCCAAGACGCAGGGACGCGGTCAGTACACGATGGAGCCCAGCCACTTCGCCGAAGTTCCCAAGGCGATAATGGAAGCACTCGTTTCCGGTAAAAAAGGTTAATTGAAAAAAACAAAAATAAAATTTAACATTCTTGGAGGAAAGAACAATGGCAAAGGAAAAATTCGAAAGAACAAAACCGCATGTCAATATCGGTACCATCGGTCACGTTGACCACGGTAAGACCACTCTGACCGCGGCTATCACCAAGACCCTTTCTCTCGGCAACGACAAGATCGAGTTCATGCGTTATGACCAGATCGACAACGCTCCCGAAGAGAAAGCAAGAGGTATCACCATCAACACCAGACACGTTGAGTACGAGACGGCTAAACGTCACTACGCTCACGTCGACTGCCCCGGACACGCCGACTATATCAAGAACATGATCACCGGCGCGGCTCAGATGGACGGCGCGATCCTCGTCGTCGCTGCATCCGACGGTCCTCTGCAGCAGACCCGCGAGCACGTTCTGCTCGCCCGTCAGGTCAACGTTCCTCGGCTCGTCGTTTACATGAACAAGACTGACCTCGTTGACGATGAAGAGCTTCTCGAGCTCGTCGAAATGGAGATCCGTGACCTCCTCAACCAGTACGGCTTTGACGGTGACAACGTGCCGATCATCCGCGGCTCCGCAAGAGCAGCGCTTGAGTCCACTTCCACCGACCCCAACGATCCCGTTTACGATTCCATCCACGAACTCATGGACGCTGTCGACGAGTACATTCCTACTCCCGAAAGAAAGTCCGACCTGCCTTTCCTGATGCCCGTAGAGGACGTCTTCTCGATCTCCGGCCGCGGCACCGTTGCTACCGGCAGAGTTGAGAGAGGTACCGTTAAGGTTTCCGACAACGTTGAGATCGTCGGTCTCTCCGATGAGAAGAGAGCCACCGTCGTTACCGGCGTTGAAATGTTCCACAAGCTCCTCGACCAGGCTGAAGCAGGCGACAACATCGGTCTTCTTCTCCGTGGCATAGCTAAGAACGAAGTAGAGCGCGGACAGGTCATCTGCAAGCCCGGCTCCATCCATCCGCACACCAAGTTCGTAGGTCAGGTCTACGTTCTTACCGAAAAAGAAGGCGGACGTCAGAAACCCTTCTTCTCCGGATACAGACCTCAGTTCTACCTCAGAACGACCGACGTTACCGGCACCATCGAGCTTCCGGCTGACGTTGAGATGTGCAAACCCGGTGATAACGTCAACATGACCGTTACCCTTATCACCCCTGTCGCTATCGAAAAAGGTATGCGTTTTGCTATCCGTGAAGGCGGTAGGACCGTTGGTTCGGGCGTCGTATCCGACATCATCGAGTAATTCGAAACACACAATCGAATATCCGTTTCGGGGAGCGGGATACATCCCGTTCCCCGGGACCCATATTTATTCTTTGGGGATTGGTGAAATTCCATACCGGTGGTAAAGCCCACGAGCGGAAACGCTGAACAGTTGAAATTACTGTGCCGACGGTCAGAGTCCGGAAGGAAAAGGAATAAAGAAAAAGGGCGCGTTTTGCCGCCTCATACCCCGTCCCCTCAAAGCAGGGGGATTTTCTTTTTTCCGAACATATTTGCATCGAATGTTTCGGAGGATATAAAAATGGCTCTCAAAAAAGACATCAATATCAAAAGGCTCGTTCTCATCGCCGTACTCGGCGCGATCTCCGCGGTGATCATGATGTTCGAGTTCCCGCTCGTTTTCATCGCGCCGAACTTTTACAAGCTCGACCTCAGCGAGACGGTCGTCCTGATGGGGGGATTTGCGATAGGTCCGTGGGCGACGGTCGTCATCGAGCTGATAAAAATACTGCTAAATCTGCTGATAAACGGCACGACTACCGGATTTGTCGGCGAATTTGCGAACTTTGCCGTCGGGGTCGCGTTCACGTTCACCGCGGCGCTCATCTACAAGTACAAAAAGAACATCGGCGGAGCGATCCTCAGCCTTTCGGTCGGCACCGCCGTCCTCGGCGTCGCCGGAGCGTTCCTCAACTACTACGTTATGATACCGTTCTACACGAGATTCATGCCGATAGACGCGATAGTCGCGGCGGGAAGGTCGATAATCCCGGCGGTGGACGGACTTTGGGGGTTCGTATGGTTGTGCGTGTTCCCGTTCAATCTGCTGAAAGGGATCTTCTGCTCTGTACTCTGCTTTTTGCTCTATAAAAGATTGTCGAAAATTCTTCATATATGACTTGCAATTTGCCCGTATATGCTGTATAATAAATAAAAAAGAGAATAATACCTTATCAAGAGTGACCGAGGGACAGGCCCTATGACGTCACGGCAACCTGATATATTATTAAGGTGCCAAATCCTGCGGTATGACCGAAAGATGAGTAAAACGCCGTTTCTTTCGGGGAACGGCGCTGTTTTTTAGAAAAGGAAGTGTGACACTATGAAAAAAATGCTTTTTACGTCCGAATCGGTAACGGAAGGACATCCCGATAAGGTCTGCGACAAGATCTCCGACTCAATTCTCGACGAGATGTTAAAACAGGATCCCATGTCCCGCGTTGCGTGCGAGACCGTCGTCACAACGGGACTCGTTATGGTCACGGGAGAAGTGACGACGAACGCCTACGTCGACATTCAGGGAGTCGTCCGCCGCGTGATAAGGGAGATCGGCTACGACAAGGACGACTACGGCTTCAGCTGTGATTCCTGCGCGGTGCTGAACTCGATCCACGAGCAGTCTCCCGACATAGCGCTCGGAGTGGACAGATCCGCCGAGGCGAAGCGCGGAGAGAGCGGCGACGGACTTGACAACGGCGCGGGCGACCAGGGGATGATGTTCGGTTACGCCTGCAGCGAGACCGAGGAGCTTATGCCCCTTCCCATCGCGCTTTCGCACAAGCTCGCAAAGAGGCTGACCGAGGTCAGAAAGAACGGCGAGATAAAATATCTCCGTCCCGACGGCAAGACTCAGGTCACGGTAGAATACCGCGACGGGAAGCCTTACCGCGTGGATACCGTCCTCATTTCGACTCAGCACGACCCGGACGCTGAGCAGGAGACCATCAAACGCGACCTGACCGAAAAGGTCATAAAGAAAGTCATCCCCTCGGGTATGATGGATGAACAGACCAAAATATACGTCAACCCGACCGGGCGTTTCGTCATAGGCGGACCGGCGGGAGACTCCGGACTCACCGGACGCAAGATAATCGTCGATACTTACGGCGGATACGCGCGTCACGGCGGCGGAGCGTTCTCCGGCAAGGATCCGACCAAGGTCGACCGCAGCGCCGCGTACGCCGCGAGATACGTCGCCAAGAACGTCGTCGCGGCGGGACTTGCCGACAGGTGCGAGGTCCAGATAGCGTACGCTATCGGCGTGGCGAAGCCCCTTTCCGTTATGATCGACACCTTCGGCACCGGAAAATTCGACGAGGAGACCATCTCGAAAGCGGTGCTTGATAATATGGACCTCCGTCCCACGGCGATCATCGAACGCTTCGATCTCCGCCGTCCGATCTACGCTTCTTTGGCGGCATACGGACACATGGGACGCGAAGATCTTGACGCTCCGTGGGAGAAGCGCGATCTCGCTCCCGCTCTGAGAGCTTCTTTGGGACTTAACTGACGTATATTCCCCCTCGCGCGTAAACTGTAACGAGGGGGATATACCTATGTTTGAGATCATTATACAGGCGGCAATATCGGTCCTTTGCGTTTTCGGCGCATATTTTATATATATTTTGCTGAGCAGGGAGATAATCTACGGGAAAAGCGGTAGAATGATAACAGCGATAGTATCGCGGGGTCCCGAAGGGCTTGAAAGCGATCTCTGGCGGGCGAAAAAGTATTACGGAAGAAAGATAGGCGTCGTCATCGTCGGGGATCCGGACGAACGGGAACTGCGCGAGCTTGAGAAGAGACATCCCGAAATAAGTATATACGTATCACGGGAATACGGAAAAAAAGGAAACTGAGAATGCAGAACGAAAAAAACGAAGACCTTGTTGAAATATCGGGAATAGTGGATTCCGTCATCTATCAGAACGAGGAAAACGGCTATACCGTTTGCGAGATCGACACGGGTAACGGAGACCCTGTCACGCTCGTGGGAGAGATGCCGTTCCTCAGCGAGGGCGAGACCGTCCGCGCGATGGGAAAATGGAGCATCCACCCCACGTTCGGCAAGCAGTTCAAGGCAGAGTATTACGAAAAGGAGCTTCCGGCGACGGAAAGCTCCATACTCCGCTATCTTTCTTCGCGCACGGTAAAAGGGATAGGTCCCGCGCTCGCCCTGCGCATCGTGGAAAAATTCGGGATCGATACGTTCGACGTGATCGAAAATCATCCGGACTGGCTCTCCGAGCTTCCCGGGATCTCGATGAAAAAGGCTCAGGCGATCTCCGACGACTTCAAGGCGCAGTTCGGTCTGCGTACCGTTATGATGTTCTGCCGCGAGTTCTTCGGGCCGCAGACCGCGGTCAAGATATATAAACGCTGGGGCGGCGGAGCCGTGGACGTGATAAAGAAGGATCCTTACGTCCTTTGCGACGAGATAACCGGAGTCGGATTTGAGAAAGCTGACGCCGTCGCAAAATCGCTCGGCGCGGAGAATTACAGGCACGAGCGCCTGCTCGCGGGGATAAAATACATCCTCTCTTACAACGCGAATACGAACGGACACGTCTTCATTCCGCAGGACAAGCTCGTCGAGTCGGCGATGCAGATGCTTTCGGTCGGCGACGCAGAGGTCGAGGAGGCTGTGACCGAGCTTGATCTTACGGGCGGGATCGTCCGCAAAAACTACTCGGGACGCGTGTGCGTGTATCTTACGCGGTTTTACGAGTCCGAAAAATATATCTGCGAAAAACTCTATCTGCTCGACCGCGCCTGTCCCGTGATAAACGTGTCTGACGCGGGCAGGATCATCCAACGGATAGAAATGGAATTCGGAGTCGAATACGCGACCCTGCAAAAGCGCGCGATACTCGACGCTCTCGGATCGGGAGTGATGATACTGACCGGCGGTCCCGGAACGGGAAAGACCACCGTCGTACGCGCGATAATACGGATATTTGAAGATATGGGGTACGAGGTCGCTCTGGCGGCGCCCACCGGACGCGCGGCGAAAAGGCTCAGCGAGTCGACGCTCCACGAGGCAAAGACGATACACCGTCTGCTCGAAATGGACTTTTCCGACGGAGAGCGCTCGGTCTTCCGCAGAAACGAGGGCTGTCTGCTCGACGAGAACGTCATCATCGTCGACGAGACCTCGATGGTAGATACGCTCTTGTTCTCGTCGCTCCTAAAGGCGATAAAGCCGGGCGCGAGGCTCATACTCATCGGCGACGCGGATCAGCTTCCGTCGGTCGGCGCGGGCAATGTGCTGAACGACCTTATCTCCTCCGACTGCTTTTCGACCGTCGAACTCAAGGACGTGTTCCGTCAGGCGGAGTCGAGCCGTATCGTCACGAACGCCCACCTTATAAACTCGGGCGAGTACCCTGTGGCGTCCGGGCGGGACGGAGACTTCTTCTTTATGCCGCGCGATACCGACGAGGCAGTCGCCCGCACGGTGACGGAGCTTGTTTCGTCCAGACTCCCGAAGACCTACGGTCCGGGAGTGATAAACGATATTCAGGTCATCACCCCTTCGCGCAAGGGCGCGGCGGGAACGGAGGTGTTGAATTCGACCCTCCAGAATGCGCTCAATCCGCCGTCTCCCGACAAAAAAGAGCGCAAGGTGCGCGAATCGGTCTTCCGCGTCGGGGACCGGGTGATGCAGATAAAGAACAACTACGACCTCGAATGGGAGTCGGGGACAAAGACCGGAGTCGGCGTATTCAACGGAGATATCGGTTTTATAGAAGACATCGATCCGCGAAACGAGCAGATGACCGTTATTTTCGACGACGACCGCGAGGTGAAATACGACTTTTCACTGCTTGACGAGCTTGAACACGCCTACGCGGTGACCGTACACAAGAGTCAGGGAAGCGAGTATCCGATCGTCATTATCCCGATGTACAACTTCAATATCCGTCTTATGACGCGAAACCTGCTCTATACCGCGGTGACGCGCGCGCAGAAAATGGTCATCCTCGTCGGGCGGGAGGACGTTGTCAAACGTATGGTCGATACCAACCGGCCGACCAAGCGTTATACGGGACTTAAATACGCGATCGAGAACAAGAGGGACGCGTGATGGCGGATCTGTTTGAAAAGGCAAAGTCGTTCTTTTTCGTCAACCGGTGCGCCGCCTGCGGAGAACTGCTGAAATACGACTCGGACGAGGCGCTTTGCCCCGTGTGCAGGGCGAAATGGGAAGACGAGAAGAACGAAAAATGCGAGGACTGCAAGCAGATACAGACGCTTTGCCGCTGCGGCTTCGAGGGATGCTCCGCGGACACCGTGGGACACCTCGCTTCGTATTCTCATAAAGAAGAGTCTGTCGGCAAACAGCTCGTGTTCGCATTGAAAAACAGCCACGATTCGCATATTGTCGGATTTCTCGCAAGGGAAATGGCGGAAAATATACGGACTTATCTGTTCACCGAGGACGCCGTCGCCGTCAACGTTCCGCGCAATCCGCGACGGGTCTCGGAGACGGGATACGATCAGGCGAAGATGCTGGCAAAGGCGCTTGCAAAGGAACTCGGCGTTCCTTTCGTTTCCGTTTTGAAACAGAAGAAGGACAAAGTCAGCCAGAAGATGCTCGACAGAGAAGCGCGCGAGGAACACGCGAGGCGCAACGTCGTTTTTGAGGATGGGGCGTCCGGAGTAATCAAAGACAAAACGGTACTGCTCGTCGACGACATCGGGACGACGGGGTCTACCGTCAGCGTGTGTTCGTCGATCCTCAAAGAGAACGGCGCAAGGGCGGTCCACTGCGTCCTCGTGGCGAAAACGAAGCTCGAAACTCCCGATAAAAATAAAAAAACACTTGACAAGAGCGCAAAGTAGTGTTATACTGTGTAAAGTAAAATGCTTTACAGGTGAGAACATGAACTACGGCACAAAAGCCGAAATGGCGCTCTTGTTGGATTTTTACGGCTCGCTCCTTACCGAACGTCAGAGGGAGATCGCCGATCTGTCGACGAACGAGGACCTGTCTCTGCGCGAGATCGCCTCGGTCTGCGGCATCACGTACCAGGGAGTGCGCGACAGCCTCAAAAAAAGCGAGGGCATCCTTAAAGACGCGGAAGCGAAGCTCGGACTCATCGAGCGGTTCGACGGGATGCGGGAAAAGTTCTCATTTATCGTAAACAGTCTGAACGAACTCAAAAAGACCTGCCCGGATTATGAAAAGGAGATCGACCGCGTTATAGACGCGGCGAAAGAGATGGTCGATTCGTTCTGATCTTATTCATTCGCAAAGATCCCCGATACAAAAGGAGATAACAGATGTTTCAAAGCCTTGTTGACAAACTATCCTCGGCGTTCAAGGGGTTCCGCAGCAAAGGCAAGCTGACGGAGAGCGACGTCAAGACGGGTATGCGCGAGATAAAGCTCGCCCTTCTCGAAGCGGACGTCAACTTCAAGGTCGTCAAGGATTTCATAAACAAAGTGACCGAACGCGCCGTAGGCAGCGAGGTGCTTGAAAGCCTTATGCCCGCTCAGCAGATCGTCAAGATCGTCAACGAGGAGCTTATCTCGCTGATGGGCGGTACTCAGGCGAAGATAACCATCGCGTCAAAGCCTCCGACCGTTATAATGATGACGGGTCTTCAGGGCGCCGGAAAAACGACGCACACCGGCAAGCTCGCCGCGTATTTCAAAAAGCAGGGCAAACGTCCTCTGCTCGTCGCGTGCGACGTTTACAGACCCGCGGCGATAAAACAGCTCCAGGTCGTAGGAGAGCAGGTCGGAGTCCCGGTGTTCACGCTGGGCGACGGCAAGGATCCCGTCAAAATAGCGTCCGAGGGCGTTGAATACGCCGGGAAAAACGGATACGATATGGTCTTTATCGACACCGCCGGAAGACTGCACGTCGACGAAGACATGATGGAAGAACTCAAACGGATCAAGAGCAAGGTCGATCCGACCGAGATACTCCTCGTCGTCGACGCTATGACGGGTCAGGACGCCGTCAACGTCGCGCAGTCGTTCAACGAGCTGCTCGACATCACGGGCGTTATAGTAACAAAAATGGACGGCGACACCAGAGGAGGCGCGGTGCTTTCCGTGCGTTACGTCACCGGCAAGCCGATCAAGTTCGTTGGCGTCGGCGAAAAGCTCGACGCGCTCGAGCCGTTCTATCCCGACCGTATGGCGTCCCGTATTCTCGGAATGGGCGATATGCTCTCGCTCATCGAAAAGGCGGAGCAGGCTTACGACGAGAAAAAGGCGGCGGAGCTTGAAGAAAAACTCCGCGAGTCGCGTTTCACTCTGACCGACTACCTCGAACAGTTCCGGCAGATACGCGGAATGGGGTCTCTTGAGTCTCTTATGGGGATGATGCCCGGCGGAGCGATCAAGGGAGTCGACCTCAAGGACGCTAAGATAGACGAAAAACAGATCGACCGTATGGAAGCGATAATCCTCTCGATGACCGAGAAGGAGAGGGAAAACCCGGACATCATCTCTTCCTCACGCAAAAAGCGCATAGCCGCGGGAAGCGGCACCGCCGTCGAGGACGTCAACCGTCTGCTCAAACAGTTCGAGAGTACGAACAAGCTGATGAAGCAGGTCGCGTCCGGCAGAGGCATCCCGGGAATGGGATTTTTCGGACGGCGTTTCACCAAAAAGAAGAAAAAGAGAAAATAAAAAATAAATTTATATAATTTTCGGAGGAAAAGAAAATGGTAAAAATCAGACTTAAGAGAGTTGGCGCTAAGAAACAGCCCTTCTACCGCGTTGTCATCGCCGACGCGAGATCGCCCAGAAACGGCAGATTTATCGAGGAGATCGGATATTACAATCCTCTCACCGATCCGGCTGACATCAAGATCGACGCGGAAAAGGCTAAAACCTGGCTCACCAACGGCGCTCAGCCGACCGATACCGTCAGAGCTTTGCTCAAGAAGTCCGGAATCATCGAATGATAGGATGAGGGGTGCTTAAAATGCCTTCATTCAAGCAAATGCTCATCGACATCGCAAAGTCGATCGTCGAATTTCCCGACGAGGTCAAGGTCGTCGAGACCGTCGAGGGAGACAACATCACGCTCACTCTGTCCGTCGCCGAGAGCGATATGGGCAAGGTGATCGGCCGTAACGGCAAGATCGCGCGCGCTATCCGCCTTCTGATGAAAGCGTCCGCGAACAACGCCGGAAAACGCGTCAACGTCGAGATCAGGTAAGACAAAAACGCAAAAACGAACAAAACAACGCCCGTCGGTTTATCCGGCGGGCGTTGTTTTTGCGGAGTCGTTTCCGTTGCTTTTTTCGGAAGTCAGGATACTTTTCACTATTATCGCGGTGACGGGCGCAATAATGAGTCCGAAAAAGCCGGCGGCGCGGAAGCCTACGTACAGCGCGGCGACGGTCGTCAGCGGATGGAGTCCGCACGAACGTCCGACGAGCTTAGGCTCTATGACTTCGCGGATGACCGAAACGACGAGAAAGGTCACGAGCAGACCCACGCCGATACCCGCCTCTCCCACAGCGAGCTTGAAGAATGCGTAGGGAAGGAGAACTGTCCCTATCCCGAGGACGGGAAGGATATCGACTATCGCGGTGATGAGGGCGAGAACGAACGCGTATTCGATCCCGATCAGCGAAAACGCGATGAAAAGGAGGACGAACGTGACCGAGAGGACGAGAAGATACCCCTTGGCTACCGACGTCAGAGCGACGGAGGCGCGTGCGCGCAGCTTTTTTGCTGTCTGCCGTCTCCCTTCGGGAAGCCTTTCTATCAGGGAAGTCAGACCGTCCGTCTTCATAGAGCTGAAATAATACAGCGAAATGATGAAGGAAAGCGCGACGAAAAGCGCCTCGGGCAGGGCGGTGAGGACGTTGCCGAGAACGTCCGGCGCCTTATAGGACAGGTTTTTCAGCATATCGAGTCCCATTTGCGAGAGGTTCGAGAGTATCGCCTCCTCATTCGCGCGGTCGCGCAGAAAAGGTATCGCTCCGCACACTTTTTTGATCGCTCCGCTGACCGAACCGACGATCTCCTCGGACGAGTCGGCTATGAGCGAGAGCAGTCCGCGCAGTTCATAGAAAAAGCGGTCGAAGAACAGAAAGAGCAGGCAGGACAGGAACGCGATCAGCGCCGCCATACATAAGATCGAAGTCAGTCCGCGAGGGAGCCGGAGCCTTCTTTGAGCCGCCCCGACCACCGGGCGGATGACTGCGGACACTGCGTACGCGAAAATAAACGGAGCCAGGAGCGGAAGCAAAAAACGCGCCCCGAGGTACGTAAGTACAAGGGCGAATGAAACGTATATCAGGTCCGTAAGCGTTTTTTTGAAACGTTCAAACCCGTGCAGCGGCATAATGACACCCCCTTTTGACTATTATACGGTCAAAAGGGGGCTTGTATTCAGTTTTGTTCACGGCTTTACGAACGTCTTTTCGGCGCCGCCGCAAAATGTCATACCTTCGTCGGTCATAATGATCGCAGTTATCCCGTTTTTTTCACAGTATTCCGAGCCTTTTTCGACTCCCATCACGAACACGGCGGTCGAAAGGGCGTCCGTTTCCGCGCCGGAGCCGCCTATCACGACGACCGACCGCACGCCGTTTTTGACGGGATGTCCGGTCTCGGGATCGAGAATGTGGCAGTAGTCTACGCCGCCGATACTGTATTTACGCTCGTAGTCGCCCGAGACCGAAAGGAACTGTCCGTCTTCAAGGTCGATATATCCGGCGTTTCCCTTTCCGTCGGGGGAGCGCACGGCGACGCGCCATTTTTCGTTTCCGGGTTTGGTCCCTATCGCCGCCACGGTACTCGTGAACGAAACGAGGGCGGACGCGACTCCGTTTTCTTTCAGATATTCCGCCGCCCTGTCTGCGGCGTATCCCTTGCCGACCGCGCCGAAGTCGAGGAGCGTTCCGGCGTTTTCTTTTTTCAGTATTCCGTTTTCGGAAAAAACCCTCCCGTTCGCCGCGCCGAGCGCGTTTTCAAGCTCGTTTCCGGTCGGGAGAACGCCCGTATCCCGAGCCGCCTCCCACAGCTTTATTACGCTTCCGAGCGCGGGTGAGAACGCGCCGTCGGTCTTTTTTCTTATTTCGTCCGAAAGGGCGTAAAGTCCGGCAAGGTCGGGGGAGTCGCTCTCTCCCGTTTTGTTGAAGACGGACGCCGCGCCGTCGGAATACGGATCTATCGCGCGGCTGAGTTCGGTCAGAAGAGCCTCGCACCCGTCCGCCGCTCCGCTGTTTCCGTAGACCTTGAGAACGCAGAGGGTATCCATACAGAAGAACTCGCGTTCGACGGGACTTTGCGCTCCGCACGACGCGAGGGAAAGGGCGAAAACGAGGGCGAGCAGAGCCGCGATATATTTTAATTTGAGCGGTAAAGTCATAGTAATTTCTCCGCGTATTTTGAAATGACGAGCATTATTATCCCGGTGACGCCGCCGGTCAGGAGCGATGCGGGAAGGAGTATCCCGAGTATTCCGAATACCGACGCGTCCGCGAAGGTCAGAGCGAAGACCGCGACCTGTCCGACGTTATGCAGGGCGGCGCAGGCGACCGAGGTCCCGAAAAACGAGATCCTGTCGCGCAGAACGTATTTTGCGACCGGCAGAAAGGCGTAAGCGAGAGCCCCTCCGGAGAGCGAGAACAGAAATCCCGATACCGACCCGAAGAGCAGGGAAGACAGCGCGATACGCGCGAGGGACACCAGAGCGGCGTCGAGCGGCGACACGTAAAAGAACACAAACGTTATGACGATATTCGCAAGACCCGGCTTGAATCCGGGGAAGGACGTCAGCGGCGGGAGGAGGAATTCGAGGTATGAGAGCGCCAGAGCGATGGTCAGCGCCGCCGCGCCGCGCGCGACTCTTTCAGCCGACGATCGCGTCGTATTCACCGTTTTGCGCCCCCTCTCCCGTTATTTTTATGAATATTCCGGCGGGAGCGCAGACGATGTATTCTCCCGTTTTACTTATCTTCCCCTTCGATTCGCAGTATTTGTCGGGACAGTCGGCGTCCTTGACGTAAGCTTCGCCTTTTTCTATCACGAGAACGAGCGAATGA
>CACZZA010000030.1 GCA_902785485.1 uncultured Ruminococcus sp.
CGAGAAGGGCCATACCCCGGTCATCGCCTTGGGTACGAACAAAGAACCTAACTTAGAGGAATTCCTCAAGATTTCCCAGGATGTCTTCGGTGAGACCTATGACCTCTATTACAAAGGCCACCCAGCCCATCCAACCTATGATGGCGACCCGAAGATACAGGTCTTTGAGAAACTTGGCGTTGAGGAACTTCCGGCTTCTTTAGCCGCGGAACTCTTCTATTATTTCTATCCCGAGAACGTCAAACACTGCGGTTATGGTTCTTCGACCTTCACCAATGTCGGTGACGATCCATCCGTTCTCGTTTGGAATGAACGTTATGAGACTAGGAATGCCTCCTATGGCGACAATATCGAATATTTCGTGACCACGGTCGATGGAAGCGACGCCAAATACAAGAGCGTCGTCACAAACGCCGATCACAGTTTCTTCCTCGTCCAAAACGTCGATAACCTCGAAGGCGAAATCTTCAAATCGGTCACCGCGTATGAATTCGATGACGTCGAGATGGTCGGAAAACAGATATTCGATTACGACAGTCAAACAAGTGCCTACGTCGCTAGACCAATAAACGGATAAGCATGGCCAACATAAAAATATCCAAGGCCAAGATAAACGAATCCGACATCACCGCGAAATGCTTTAGGAGATGTCTTTCATCCTTACAGGAATCCTTTTCCGCTCGCCTAAACGAAGACAAACTCCTATCGAATATCCAAAATGAGGAAACCATCATCATTAAGGAAGACAAAAGGGTTTATGGGGCCTTGAGATATACCTCTTTATGGGGAGAGGCCATATTCGGCAAGGAAACGACCTACCAAAAGGAATCGAGCATCCTTGAATCCTTCCCCTATAACGAAGAGGGGGTCACGTTCATCGATTATCTTTTCGTCGACCTCGTTGTTGTCGAGCATTTTCAGCACGCCTATCGGGTAGCACTCGACTATCGACATCGGCTGAAGTCTTTCCTGACATAGCACGAGCACGTCAAGCGGGTCGTTGTCCTGCGAATAGGTACGCGGGATAAAGCCGTAGTTCGCGGGATAATGGGTCGAAGTGAACAGTACGCGGTCAAGCCTCAGAAGTCCGCTCTTTTTGTCAAGCTCGTATTTGAGGTTGCCGCCCTTAGGGATCTCGATCACACAGACGAATTTTTCGGGTGTGATGCGTTCTTTTTCAAAATCATGCCAGGGGTTCATCGGGTATCTCCGTTTCTTTGTCGAATAATATTTGCCTCTTATACGGTTATTCTATCATTATACGGCGGTATTGTCAAGCGGTTATTTGCCCGAACGTAACACCGTGATTTTTTTGAAAATTATTTATTCGGGGGGGAGAAGAAGGCGGGCGTTCGCGGTATGATATAAATGCAGGCGACCCGCGGCGCAGAACGTCAGTTTTCGGACGATCTTCACAATATGTTGTATTGCACAAAAACAAAACCACAATATCTGTACGTTTTCACGAAATTTGATTTCTTTGCGGGAGCATATTGAAACGGCGGAGCGGCTGTGATAAAATAACCTTTGGTTTTTGAAAAAAACACCCCGGAAAGGACCGGTTTGAAAGGAAAAATATATGAACATCATCAAAAGATCGGGCGCTCAGGCGCTCTACGACGGCGAGAAGATCGTCCGCGCGATAAGCAAGGCGAACGAGACCGTTCCCGAAGAAGAGAGACTTACCGATAACGATATACGCGCGATAGAACAGAACGTGCGCGACTACGCGTCGAGCCTTCCGCACGCGCTCGGCGTCGAAGACATCCAGGATATGGTCGAAAAGCAGATCATGAAGCACGGCGCGTTCAACGTCGCGCGCAACTATATCAAGTACCGCTACATCCGCAGTCTGGCGAGAAAGGCGAACACGACCGACGAGCGCATCCTGTCGCTCATCGACTGTCAGAACGAGGAAGCGAAACAGGAGAACGCGAACAAGAACCCGACCGTGAACAGCGTTCAGCGCGACTATATGGCGGGCGAAGTCAGCCGCGACATCACCGACCGAATACTCCTTCCGCACGACATCGTCGAGGCGCACAAAGAGGGCATCATCCACTTCCACGACACCGACTACTACGCGCAGAGGATGCACAACTGCGACCTTGTCAACCTCGAGGATATGCTCCAGAACGGCACGGTCATCTCCGAGACGAAGATCGAGAAGCCGCATTCGTTCTCGACCGCCTGCAACATCGCGACTCAGATAATCGCGCAGGTCGCCAGCAACCAGTACGGCGGTCAGTCCATCAGCCTTACGCACCTTGCGCCCTTCGTGCAGGTCTCGCGCGAAAAGATACGCCGCGACGTGCTTGAAGAAAACGAGATACTCGGCGTCAAGCCGACCGAAGAGCAGATCAGCCGCATCGTGGAAATGAGGCTTAGGGACGAGATCGCCCGCGGAGTACAGACGATACAGTATCAGGTCGTTACCCTTATGACGACGAACGGACAGGCGCCCTTCGTCACCGTCTTTATGTACCTCAACGAGGCGAAGGACGAGCAGGAGAAGAAAGACCTCGCGCTCATCATCGAGCAGACGCTGCTTCAAAGGTATCAGGGAGTCAAGAACGAAGACGGCGTGTGGGTGACTCCGGCATTCCCGAAGCTGATATACGTTCTTGAGGAGGACAACGTACGCGAGGGGACTCCGTACTTCTACCTCACCAAGCTCGCGGCTAAATGCACCGCGAAACGTATGGTCCCGGACTACATCTCCGAAAAGATCATGCTCCAGAACAAGATCGACAAAAACGGAGAAGGACACTGCTATACCTGCATGGGCTGCCGCAGCTTCCTCACTCCTTTTATAGACGAGAACGGCAAGCCGAAGTATTACGGGCGCTTCAATCAGGGCGTCGTCACGGTCAACCTCGTCGATATCGCGCTCACCGCCAAAGGTAATATCGACGAATTCTGGAAGGTCTTCGACGAGCGTATGGAGCTTTGTCACCGCGCGCTCCAGTGCCGTCACGAACGTCTTACCGGTACTCTCTCCGACGCTGCGCCTATCCTTTGGCAGCACGGAGCGCTCCTGCGGCTCAAAAAAGGCGAGACCATAGACAAATATCTCCACGGCGGATACAGCACGCTCTCTCTCGGCTACGCGGGACTCTGGGAGACCGTTATGGCGCTGAACGGCAAGAAGCTGACCGAAAAAGAGGGCGAGGAACTCGGACTTGAGATCATGCGCAAGCTGAACGAGTACACCGCCAAGTGGAAAAAGGCGGAGAACATCGACTATTCGCTCTACGGCACTCCGCTCGAAAGCACGACCTACAAGTTCGCGAAAGCCCTGCAAAAACGCTTCGGCGTCATCCCGGGCATCACGGACAAGAACTATATCACCAACTCCTACCACATCCACGTCACCGAGCCGATCGACGCGTTCGAGAAACTGCGGATAGAGTCGAAATTCCAGGCGCTCTCGCCCGGCGGAGCCATCTCCTACGTCGAAGTGCCGAATATGCAGAATAACCTTGACGCCGTCATCGCGGTAATGCAGTTCATCTACGACAACATCATGTACGCCGAGCTTAACACCAAGAGCGACTACTGCCAGGTGTGCGGCTACGACGGCGAGATACAGATAGTCGAGGACGAGAACGGCAAGCTCGTGTGGGAGTGCCCCAAGTGCAAAAACCGCGATCAGAATAAGATGAACGTCGCCCGCCGCACCTGCGGATATATCGGGACTCAGTTCTGGAATCAGGGACGCACGCAGGAGATCCGCGAAAGGGTGCTTCACCTCTGATGAATTACGGAGAGATCAAACGCGTCGACATCGCGAACGGACGGGGCGTGCGCGTCTCGCTGTTCGTTTCCGGGTGCAGACATCACTGTCAGGGGTGCTTCAATCCCGAAACGTGGGATTTCTCATACGGACGGGAGTTTACCCAAAAGACCGAGGATGAACTCATCCGCGCCCTGTCGCCGGACTTTATCGCGGGACTCTCGCTCCTCGGCGGCGAGCCGTTCGAGGAGGAAAACGCCTCCGTCCTCGTGCCGTTCGTCCGCAGAGTCAGGGAGCTGTTCCCCCATAAGGACGTCTGGGCGTATTCCGGCTTCACGTTCGAGGAACTGACCGGAAAGCTCCCGTCTCGCGCCGGGAAGTCCGCCCGCGAACTCCTTTCGCTCGTCGATACGCTCGTCGACGGACGCTTCGTCGAGGCGAAAAAGGATATATCGCTGCGCTTCCGCGGCTCCTCAAATCAACGCATCCTCGACGTACAAGCCTCCCTTGCCGCAGACCGCGCGGCGGAGAGGAAAGAATAATAACAGCGAGGGGGACTTTTAAGGAAAGTCCCCCTCGCGCTCCCTTCAAACCTTTTCAAAAGGGTAGGGACGGCAGGTGAAAAAAACAAACCCCTTCTTCCTCTTTGAAAGGTTTAGAAGGGGGTGCGGGGGAAACCTTTCCTTAAAAGGTTTCCCCCGTTATGTTTCTTATTTCTTTTCGTATTCGCAGATCTCGCAGATGAGAGCGACGAGGCGGTCGATGCAGGGTTCTATCTTGTCGAGGTAGAGTTCCTCGTGGTTTGTATGACCTCCCTTGCTCATCGGTCCGATGCTGTCGATGACGCGGGTACCTGCGTCGGCGATGACGTTGCCGTCGGAGCAGCCTCCGCGGATGGGGTAGAGGATAAGGTCCTGACCGATGGAGCGGAGCGTCTTTCTTATTCTTTCGATCCATTCGTCCATTTCGGGAACGGGTACCATCGGATAGTTTTTGGATATTATCTCGATCTCGGTATTGACTCCCTCGATGAACGGATGCGCTTTCAGCTCGGCGAGTTTACCTTCAAAATAATCGTACTGATCCTTGGTCACGACGCGGATGTTGACGATCATTTCGCAGAACTCGGGAACTACGTTCGCGGCGGTACCGCCGTTTGCGGTGGCGACGTTGACGGACAGCAGAGTTTCCCTGTTGTTGAGAGCGTGGAGAGCAGTCGCCCAGTTCGCCATTTCGACTACCGCGTTGGCGGTGAAGTTATCGAAGATATAGCCGGAATGACCGGGGACGCCGTGGAATTTGATCTTATAAGTACCGCTGCCCTTGCGTCGGTTTGTATAGGTGTTGAGGTGGTTCGACGCCTCGAGGACGAACGCGTAATCAGTTTTTTTCGCAATATCGTGAGTGTAGGGGCGCGAATAGCGGCTCGTTATTTCCTCGTCGGGGTTCATGAGGATACAGATATTGAGTTTTTGCTTGACTTCCTCTGGAAGAGCGTTGTACGCGTAGAGCGCGGAGAGCGTTCCGGATTTCATATCGCTGATGCCCGGTCCGTAGGCGCAGCGCTCGTCTTCGGAATAGGGGCGTACTTTTACGGTCCCGACGGGTTGAACGGTGTCCATGTGACCCATCATCAGCACGTCGTAGCGGTCGGTTATGCCGTGGTTGGTTATCTCGAGCAGCTCGCCGGTCTGATCCGACAGCTTGTGACGCGTGACCTTGAGTCCGAACCTTTCCGCTATTTTCGCGTATTCATTTCCGACTTCGAGCAGACCTTCGGGGTAATAGGAGTTGGAGTCGATATTGACGACGGTGCGGAGATCGTCAAGAAACGCTCTTTGATCAAACATTGTTAATCCTCGTCTTTCTTTATATTTACGTCGATCGTCCGGTACGGGATCGAGATCCCGTTCTCGGCGAACGCTTTTTGCACTTTATCGTATATGTTCCATCTGACCGTCCAGTAGTCTTTCGTCGCAGACCAGACGTACAGGGTAAACTCGTATCCGCTGTCTTCGTGCGAGGTGAGGAAGACCTTCGGCTCGGGGTCGGACAGTATCAGCGGATCGGACTTTGCGACGCCGAGTATGACTTTTTTGACTTTTTCGGGATCGTCGCCGTACGAAGTAAGGAACTTATAGTCCGCTCGGCGGGTGTCGTAGGCGGTGACGTCGGTCACGGTCTTGCCCGTGATATTGCCGTTGGGAATCGTGACGCGGCGGTTGTCAGCCGTTTTCAGCACGGTGTAGAACAGGTTTATTTCGCTGACCGTTCCCTCGGAGTCGTCGACCTTGATGTAGTCGCCCGTCCGGAACGGCTTGAACACGATTATCAGAAGTCCGCCCGCAAGATTGGAAAGTCCGCCCTGGAGCGCGAGTCCTATCGCAAGTCCGCAGGACGACACTATCGCTATGAGCGAGGCGGTAGGGATGCCGACGATCGCGGCGACGGTAAAGAAAAGTACGATGTAAAGAGCGATCCGGTTGAAGCTGACGAGAAAGTTTTTCGCTCCCGGGTCGATCTTGTCGAGCCTTTTGGAGTTTATCATCCTGCGGGAGATCCGCTTGATGATAAATCCGCCTATGACGAGTACCGCGACCGCCGCGATGAGCTTCATCAGAAACTCGGTGGACGAAGCGGTCAGGGTATCTATCGCAGTCCTGAGCCAATCCATCTGTTGCGCCTTTCGTTATTTCTGCGAATTTTCGATGTCTTCGAGCAGTTTTACGCGGCGTTCGTGACGTCCGCCTTCATAGGGAGTCGTGAGGAAGGCGTCGACAAGCTCGAACGCGAGTCCCTGTCCTACGACTCTTTCGCCGAAGCAGATGACGTTCGCGTTGTTGTGCATACGGGTCGCTTTTGCCGAAAACGTGTCCGAAACGCACGCGGCGCGGATGCCTTTGTGTTTGTTTGCCGCCATAGACATACCGACTCCCGTACCGCAGATGAGGATGCCGAGGTCGACGTTGTCGGACTGTATCGTTTTGCACAGTGCGGCTGCGAAAACGGGGTAGTCGACCGATTCGGTCGAATTGGTGCCGAGGTCGGCGTACGCGACGCCCGCTTCTTCAAGGTGTTTTTTGACCGCTTCTTTAAGAGCGTATCCCGCGTGGTCGCTCGCTATGGCGACCGGCTTTTCAGTGATGATTTCCATAAGATCAGTTTTCCTTTGTATCTTTGAGTTTTTCGAGCCTTTCGCGTTCCGCCTGAGGAAGACGGAGATACGAGGCTTTGAGTTCTTTGTCGGTACAGACTCCCTCGCCCGTTCCGAGCTTTATCCCGGCGAGCAGACCGACGGACGCCGCCGACTGGTCGCGAAGGAGTATCGGTGTTTGTTTGATACGGGGCAGAGACAGCCTCTCCGCCGCGACGGAATACCCGTCGCCGCACAGATAAATATCGCAGTCGTATTTTTGAAGCTCGTTCGAGAGGTCTTCAAGAGAGACCGCGCGGTCGGGACACAGCCTTTCGATCGCTTCGCCTGAGCGGCGGAACAGGGCGTTATAGACCTGTCCTCTCCTCGCGTCCATCACGGGACAGTAAATACCGTCGAGGGGAAAAAGATTATACGCGAGCGCCTCGAGCGTCGAGAGCGCGACGCATACCTTGCCCCTGCCGAACGCGAGACCTTTGACGAGGGAGACGCCTATCCGTACTCCGGCGAAAGACCCGGGACCGTTCGACAGCGCGAACGCGCCGACGTCGTCGAGCGTGATATTGCAGGAGGACAGGCATTCGTCGATCAGAGGCAGGAGCGTTTCCGTGTGGTTGAGTTCGCTCCGGACGGAGGCGCATGCAAGGATCCTGCCGTCCTCGGTGATCGCGCAGGTCGACGTCTGCGCGGTGGAATCAATGGATAGTATCTTCATCTGTCGCTTGTGTCGGCAATGTAAACGCCGACGCTTCTTTCGTTTTCGTTATCCGTCCGTCCGAGTACGACGTCGATACGCTTTTCGGGCAGGGCGTAGGGAATATTTTCACACCACTCGGCGGCGATGACGCAGTTTTTGTAGTCGTAAAAGCCGGTCGATTCGAGGTCGTCCTCGGAGGTGATGCGGTACATATCGTAGTGGACGATCCGGAACTTGCCGCGGTATTCGTTGACTATCGCGTAGGTCGGAGACGAGACGCATTCCCCGGGAGAAAGGATCTTTGCGAGTCCCGTGACGAACACGGTCTTTCCGACTCCGACGTCGCCGTACAGAGCGACGAAGACGTTGCCGTGACTGCAAAGTCCGTCAAACGAGCCGCGGATATATTCCCCGAGCCGTTTTCCCGCCTCGACGGTCTCGTCGGGAGAACGGCTCAGTGTTTCAAACAAAGTTTTTTTCATTATATAACCGTATCAGAACAGTCCGGTGATGACGCCGTCGTCGTCGACGTCGATGTTGTTGGCGGCGGGTACCTTGGGAAGTCCCGGCATCGTCATAATGTCTCCGGTGAGGACGACGATAAATCTCGCGCCCGCGGAGAGGGTGACGTCGCGCACGTTGAGGGTGAAGTCCTTCGGACGTCCGAGCAGGGTCGGGTCGTCGGAGAGGGAATACTGCGTCTTCGCGACGCAAACGGGGTAGCGCGAATACTTGGGATCGAGCTTCATGATGTCGGAGATCGCCTTTTCCGCGGCGGACGAGTAGTTGACGTCCTTCGCTCCGTAGATCTCGCGGGCAAGAGTCTCGATCTTTTCTTTTATCGAAAGCTCGTCGGAGTAGATGTGACGGAAGGAAGAGGGCTTCTCGCACGCCTCGACCACCTTTTCGGCAAGCTCGCGTCCGCCTTCTCCGCCCTTGGCGAAGACTTCGGAGAGCGCGAAGGACGCGCCGAGCGCCTCGCATTTTTCTTTGATGACCGCAAGCTCCGCGTCGGTGTCGCTTTCAAAGCGGTTGATCGCGACGACGACCGGAACGCCGTATTTCGAGAGGTTTTCGATATGCGCTTCGAGGTTGCAGATGCCTTTTTTGAGCGCTTCGATGTTTTCGGTCTTGAGCGCTTCTTTAGCGACTCCGCCGTTGTATTTCAGCGCGCGCACCGTCGCCACGAGGACGATGGCGTCGGGAGAGAGTCCCGCCATACGGCACTTGATGTCGAGGAATTTTTCCGCGCCGAGGTCGGCGCCGAAGCCGGCTTCCGTGATGGCGTAGTCCGCGAGCTTGAGCGCGAGCTTGGTCGCCTTAACGGAGTTGCATCCGTGCGCAATGTTGGCGAAGGGTCCGCCGTGGATGAGCGCGGGGGTGTTTTCAACGGTCTGTACGAGGTTGGGTTTGAGAGCGTCCTTGAGCAGAGCCGCCATCGCGCCCTGCGCCTTGACGTCGCGGCAGTAGACCGGAGTCCCGTCGTATCTGTACGCGATGAGGATGTCGCCGAGACGCGATTTCAGATCGGAGATAGAGTCGGAGAGGCAGAGGATCGCCATGACTTCGCTCGCGACCGTGATCTTGAAGTGATCCTGACGCGGTACGCCGTCGACCTTGCGTCCGAGTCCTACGACGACGTTGCGCAACGCTCTGTCGTTCGTGTCGGTCGCGCGCGCGAACAGGATGGCGCGCGGGTCGATGTTCTGTTCGTTACCCTGCTGGATGTGGTTGTCTATCATCGCGCAGAGCAGGTTGTTCGCCGCGGTGATCGCGTGGAAGTCGCCCGTGAAGTGGAGGTTGATGTCCTCCATCGGGACGACCTGCGAGTAACCGCCGCCCGCGGCGCCGCCCTTGATCCCGAATACGGGTCCGAGCGAAGGCTCGCGCAGAGCGATAACGGCGTTTTTGCCTATTTTAGCCATTGCCTGACCGAGTCCGATCGTGGTAGTGGTCTTTCCTTCTCCCGCGGGAGTAGGGTTGATCGCGGTGACGAGGATGAGTTTGCCGTTCGGGCGCGACGCGTTGCGTTTGATGAAGGCGTCCGTGATCTTGGCTTTGTACGGTCCGTACAGTTCAAGCTCTTCCGGCTTTACTCCCAGCCTGTCGGCGATAGTGGTGATGGGGAGCATTTTGGCGCGATGGGAAATTTCGATATCGGTCAGCATTGGTGATTCCTCCGTTTTATATATGTGGATTATATATGTGGATTTTCGGATAGCATATTTCAAAAAGGGACGTTTGCGGAAAACGCCCCTTTTATGAGTCACTTTGTCTCGATCGCTTCGAGTTTTTCTTTGTATTCAGCCTCGGTGAGAAAGCCCTTTTTGAGCTGAGCGTCAAGCATCTTGCGCTTGGTCTTGGGGTCCTCGGCAATGACGACGTATCTGTATTCCTTGTCGAAAAGGATGAGAAGCACGAAGTACAAGAGAAGCGCGAGCCTCCGGGATTCCGCGGGCCACTGCGAAGAAAGGAGCAGATTGAGATAGGGCACGAGGAAGGCAACGGAAATAACGGAAAGTCCGAAAACTATCGAAACGAAGATGAAGGGGGAGTCGGACTTGTTGGTGAGGATAAGATAGGTCGCAAAGCCGAGAAGCGCCGCTCCGGCGAAGAACAGGATCATAAAGGTCATTTCGGCGTCATAGAACTGGAGCGCCAGCGCGACCGCGGATACCACGTAGAATACGGCGAGCGTGAGCTTGGGCGGAAAAGGCTTCTTTGAAAGGAACGTATAAACCGCCATAAGTACCGCGCCCGCAAGCGTGATGACGCAGGTCACAATGCTGAAGATGTTGGACGACAGATTTGAGAACAGTGCGATGATCGAAATAACGACTGTCGCAAGACATACGAAAAACAGCGATTTCGGTATCTTGGCAAACAGATTTTCAAATAAACTTTTGATGGCTTTCACGGACTCAGGACTCCTTTGAAGAAAATCGTTCGGACCGCCGCGCGCGGTTCGGTAAAAGTATACTATTATAATAACATCCAATTAGAATTTTGTCAATAAGACGGGACAAAAAGATACGTCGGAGTATTGTAAAAAAATCGTGTACGCCGGACTTGCGGGACCTTCTTCCGGTCAGACGGCGGGAAATATGAAGGAAAGGACAAAAATACGCTTTTCTATGCTGACGGCATAAGACTTTTGCCGTTCCGCGTGTTATAATAAAAAAGACAGTCGCTCAACGGACTGTCGAAAAAACAGTCCGTTTTTGTGTGGGAAAGAAGATAAACAAGAATTTAGAGGGCGAGTCATAGAAAAACGGTGCGGACGCGTTATTCTATGACGTAGTGGAACGAGAACGTTAGATTTGCGGAGAATGTTTGTTCTCGCACTTTCTTTCGGTTGCCGAAAGAAAGTGCGCAAAGAAAGGGCAACGAGGAGGGGGGTAGGACACGGTTTCGCACCGTGAGAGCGAAACCGAACGTCCTCCCCTCCTCGACCTCCCCACACCTCAACGGGGAGTCCTACCCTTTATCTCGCTCCGTAGGTGAAATTCTGTTATTACGTTTGTAATTATCGTTCGCATCGCCATTTGGAACACTATCGCTTATTCAGCAATAATCATTTACATAACTGCCAAATGGCTCGGTTTCGTAGGTGAAGAAAACAAGAATTTAGAGTAGGATTTGAAAGACGAACGATAGTCTCAAACGTCACCTTAGAACGAAGAGCAAACGCCCATGTCAATAGCTCACCCCTATGGGGGAGCTGTCGACGAAGTCGACTGAGAGGGCACGCAAGCGGTTGGTTGCTGTTCGTAAAACCCTCTCCGTCACGGCGGGACGGACACCGCCGTGCCACCTCTCCCATGGTGAGAGGTACCGGGTAGTGGTCGTCCATTTCCTCGGGGTGAAGTCTGTGGCTATCGTTAATTACCGTCCCGCCGAGATCCTTCGCGTTGCTCGAGGATGACGGCGGCGGGTGCGCTTCCGCGCAAATGCCTCAAGGTGAAGTCTGTGGCTGTCGCTTGGAACGGGAAACGTTTGTGCGATAAATTCTTGTTTATATTCCTTTCCCTCTGAAAGGTTTAGAAAAGGGTGCGGGAAAAACCTTTCCTTAAAAGGTTTTTCCTGCGCTCCCGTTCCTCCGCTAAATCCTTGTTTAGCTTTTCGTTTCCGCAAAAAACAACAGGGACTGTTTTTTACAGTCCCGTTGTATTGTTTTATTCTAAATACCCGAAAATCTCGTGAGTCGTTTCGTACGGGCGGGAAGAGAAGTCGTCGAAGGTGGCGGAGGTCAGGAACTCGCCGTCGCGGGTGAGGATGAAGGTCTCGTTCTCGATCTTGACCGTGACTCCCTCGGCGCTGACTTCGTCGGGGGCGTCTTTTTCCTTCAGCTCTTTGAGCAGGCGGTAGAGCTTATGCTCGCGCTCGGAGCGGAAGAAAAGCTCCGAAGTGCTTTCCGAGGTCTTGAGCAGATATTCTGTCGTGAACCAGAGCGGCGAGCGGCATTCCTTCGCTTTGACGGTGTGTTTGAGAAGCTCCCACTTCTTTATTTTGAAATAGATATACGTCTCGTTCGAAGCGCTCGGGATCTCCTTTATTTCACTGCGTTTTACCGCTTTGAGGGACTCGACCTCTCCGAAGTAGCGTATGCCTCCTATCCCGCCGAACAGGGTCTTCGACTGATAGAGGGCGACGGTCTTTATATCGTTTTCGTTGTGTTTGAGCAGTTTCGCGGGGATGTGATAGAAGTTTCCGCGCAGGTTTTTGTTGAGCTGACGCTTGTTGCGGAGCATCCCTATCAAAACGTTGCGCGAGGAATAGTCTGTCGCGGGAGAGGACTCCGGTCTGCTCGCCGAGTCGCCGAGGTTTTTCAGACGCAGGCGCAGCGACGGAGGAAGAATAAAAGTTATCACGCGGTAAACGACGCCGGTACGTTCGGTATCGCCGGTATTGCCGTTGCTCATTTTTCATTTTCCCTCCCGTCAAATACGTATCGCCGACATTTTATCATAATATCCGACAAAAATCAATAGGAACACGCTTGACCGCAAACGATAATTATGATAAAATGATATCGCAGGTTAAAAACAGGGACCTCGCGTCCCGCAAAACGAAAGGCGGATATTATGATACTTGACGAACAAGACCTCAGACAGGGAATGAAATTCATCGTCGGGACGTGGGAACCCGACTATATCGTCAACGCGTTCTCGAACGACCTTGCGCACATCCCGGCAAGCGAGTTCAAAAGCGACGATGGGCGCGACTTCACGGCGCTTAAATTCGTGTTTTTCGAGGACCACACGGTCGAGATGACCGACTCGTCGAGCGGGAAAAGCGAAAAAGGCGAGTGGGAACAGACCTCGTACGGCGAATACAGGTACACTCTGAACGGCTTTTTGGATATTCCGGAAGGCTTTCTCAAAGAGAACGTCGAAAAACTGACCGTGAATGAAAACGATCTCGTTTTCTCGCTCGGATTTCTCGCCGTGGCGCTGAAAAAGACCGCCGAGGGACAGATCACCGAAGTCAGGGATATAGGCGACCGCGAGATGAGCGAAGCGGACGAAGCCGCAGTCGGGATCGTCGGAAAATACGAAGTAGTCGAGGCGATGGCGTTTCTCGGCGGAGAGTTCAAGCGCTTTCCGAAGGAAGAGGTCAAAGCGGACCTCGACAAGCGTCTCGCGGCGGGCGAGATCGACGGGGAAGAAGTCAAAGACACGATGAAACCGTTCGGCGCGGTCGTGGAATTCACGCCCGGACATAAGGTGAGGACCTGGATGCCGCTCCCCGAAGGAGTTTCCGACGCGGAGCTCAGGGAAGCGGTAGAATCCGGCGAGATCCTCGCGGTGGACGGCGGTATGTTCGCGGTCGAGGAAAAGAAATGGAAATCCCTCGACGGAAAATATTATTACGACACGGGCGAACACCGCGAGTCGTTCGGCGAGACCCTTTCAAGCTGGGACGAGCTCAAGACAGACGAGAACGGTCTTATCGAATACGGCTCGGGCATGATGCTGCTAAAAAAGATATAACTATTTCCCCTCTGAAAGGTTTAGAGAGGGGTGCGGGGAGGACCTTTCCTTAAAAGGTCCTCCCCGCGTTACTATTCTCTTTTCTCACAGATCAACGCGGTTTCGCGTGCCGCCGGAGACGAAGGATCTTATGTTTTCGATCATTTCGTCGAGGACGCGGACGCGCGCTTCGTATGCGCCCCAGGCGTTGTGGGGTGTGAAAACGGCGTCGCTCCTGCCGAGCAGGGCGGTATAGGGGTGGTCGGACGGAAACGGCTCTTTTGAATAGACGTCGACGCCGAGTCCGCCGATGCGTCCTTCGGTAAGCGCTTTTGCTACCGCCGCCTCGTCGGTGACGTTGCCGCGCGCGACGTTTATGAGGACGGCGGTGTTTTTCATAAGGGAGAGTTCTTTTTCACCTATGAGGTGAAAAGTCGAATCGTTCAGCGGAACGTGGAGCGAGACGACGTCGCTCTCGCGAAGGAGCGTTTCGAGCGGGACGCACTCGTAGCCGGGATCGGGAGTACGCTTGAAGGCGAGGACTCTGCATCCGAACGCCTTTGCGACCTGCGCGACCTTTTTGCCGATGTTGCCGAGTCCGACGACGCCCCAGGTCTTGCCCGCAAGCTCGTTATATGCGGGAAAGAGGCAGTTCGCGGCTCCGGAACCGGTGTACTTTCCGCTCTTGACGTAGGCGTCGTATTCGCCGAGGTGCGTAAGAAGCGAGAGGGCGAGAGAGAACGTCATCATCGCGACGGAGTCGGTCGAGTATCCGACGACGTTGCAGACGCCTATCCCGCGCGTTTTGCAGTATGCGACGTCGACGTTGTCGTAGCCCGTCGCGGCGACGCATATCAGCTTGAGGTTTGTCGCGGAAGCGAGGTTGCTTTCGTTCAGCTTGACTTTGTTGAGTATGACGACGTCAGCGTCGCCGATGTGCGAAGAGACTTCGTCGGGCGCGCTCGCGCGGTAGACGACCGGCTCGCCGACCTTGTAAAGAGGCTCGAGCGATACGTCGCTTCCGATGGTGTCTGAGTCAAGTACTGCTATTTTCATATATCAGATCTCCTTGATGTGATCAAAATTCGAGCTTTGCGTCGACGAGGTGCATAAACTCGGTATCGCCCTCGGTATAGGTGCGGAACACACCCTCGACTGTGATCTCTTTTCCCGATTCGGGATATTCCGAAAAGTCGTGCGAGCCGTCACCCCAGATGAACTCTATGCCGTTCTGACAGCAGGCGGTAGCGTCGGGAACGACGCAGGCGTAGTAGGTGACGCCGGTCTCCTCGTCGGTCATGTAGGCAAAGTTGCCTTTTATCTTTACGGTTTTTCCGACGTAGGACTCCGGCTCGTACATCATATTGCTGATCTCGCCGAAAACGACCGTCCCGCTGACCTTCGTCAGGTCGAGATAGTTGTCGTCCGACGGCGTATCCTCGGCTTTTCCGCACGAGAACAGACAGAGCGCGAGCAGGAGCGCGAGAACGAGAGACAAGTATCTTTTCATTTTTTGACCTCCTTCAGCCTTCCGGCAAGGTAAAATCCGGCGAAAACGAGAACGTCGACGGCGACTATCGTAGATCCGACGGGGGTGCTGCCAGCGATCGAGACGAGCATACCGAGCGTCGAGCAGACTACCGAAATGACGGCGGATGCGAGCGTCACCGAGCGGAAGCTCTTGAACACGCGCATCGCCGACAGAGCGGGGAAGATGACGAGCGCGGAGATGAGCAGAGATCCGACGAGATTCATCGCGAGGACTATGATGACGGCGATTATCACCGCTATAAGCAGATTATAGAACCGCACCTTCGTCCCCGTCGCCTCGGCGAACGCCTCGTCGAAGGTCACCGCGAATATTTTGTTGTAGAATACGACGAAAACGAGGACGACCGCGAGCGACAGTCCGACGGAGAGCCAGACTTCGCTTTTTTTGAGGGTCAGTATCGAGGTCGAGCCGAACAGTGTCGAGCAAACGTCGCCGGAGAGATTTGACGACGATGAAAACAGATTCATCAGTAGGTACCCGAACGCGAGCGCGCCGACCGAGATCATTGCGATAACGGCGTCGCCCTTGATGCGGGCGGACTGACCGACGCGGAGCAGGAGTATCGCGCAGAGAACGGTCACGGGCAGAACGAGGAACATATCATTAGAGATCCCGACGACGGACGCTATCGCTATCGCGCCGAACGCGACGTGCGACAGACCGTCTCCGATGAACGAAAAACGTTTGAGGACCAGCGTCACGCCGATAAGCGACGAGCAGAGGGAGATCAGAACGCCCACAATCATCGCGTAGCGCACGAACTGGAACGAGAACGAATTCGCGAGCTTGTCAAGCAGTTCAACCATTCAGACTCACCCCCGACGCGGCAAGATATTTGCGTCCGATCTCGGACGAGAGGTAGTCGTTTTTGCTTCCAAAAAAGCGCTTCTGTCCCATGTGCAGGACTTTGGTGGCGTAACGGCGCGCGCACTCGATGTCGTGAGAGATCATAACGACCGTGATGCCTTTTTTGTTTATCATATCTATAAGGAA
>CACZZA010000031.1 GCA_902785485.1 uncultured Ruminococcus sp.
TTCGCTTGTAATTATCGTTCGCATCGCCATTTGGAACACTACCGCTCATTCAGCGACAACCGTTTACATAACTGCCAAATGGCTCGGCTTCGTAGGTGAAGTTTGAGCTTTTTTCCTTCGGAAAGTAACCTTACCCACGAAGGATCGCCCTGCGCGAAGGTATCGTGGATGAGGATCGTTCGTTCTCGCCCCGAAGGTGTACTTTGTGTACATCGAGCGGGCGAGAACGGACGAAACGCGAATTGCCACTGAACTAACGCTTATGCTTGATTAGTGGTCATCGCCGCGAGACCGAGTGCGTTAAATTCCTGTTTATCTTAAACCGCTTGACTTTATCGCTTTTTTATACTATTATTTACTTGATAACAACGTTTTGGTCATGGAGGCGCAAAATGTACGAATTCAACGCGGAAAAAGTAAAAAACGACTGTGTAAAATGGATACGCGATTTCTTTGAAACGAACGGCAAGGGGTGCAACGCGGTCGTCGGGATCTCCGGGGGCAAGGACAGCTCGGTCGTCGCGGCGCTGTGCGTCGAGGCGCTCGGGAGGGAGAGGGTCATAGGCGTCCTTATGCCGAACGGGGTCCAGAGCGATATTGATATGGCGCTCCTTCTCGTACGTCACCTCGGCATCGAGCATTACGTCGTCAACATCAAGGACGCGGTCGACGGGATCATAAAGAACGTCCCGCTCGAGCTGAGTTCGCAAAGTCTGCAAAACCTGCCTCCGCGCGTGCGTATGTCGACGCTCTACGCCGTTTCGCAGAGCCGCAACGGACGCGTCGCCAACACCTGCAACCTCTCCGAGGACTGGGTCGGCTACTCGACGCGCTACGGCGACAGCGCGGGTGATTTCAGTCCCTGCTCGCACCTCACGGTGCAGGAGGTCAAGGCGGTGGGACGGCTGCTCGGACTTCCCGACGCGCTCGTCGACAAGGTCCCGATAGACGGTCTCTGCGGCAAGACGGACGAAGAAAACCTCGGCTTCACCTACGCCGAGCTTGACCGCTACATCCGCGAGGGAGTCATCGACGACCCGGACAAAAAAGCAAAGATCGACCGTCTGCACGAAATAAATCAGTTCAAGCTCCGCCTTATGCCGGCGTTTATTCCGGAAGAATGACGGGGAAAAAGGAGCGAAAAAATGAAACTTCAACCCATCGTGGAGTCCCTGCTCGACACCGACCTCTACAAATTCAATATGGATCAGGTGATCTTCCACAAGCACACCGACCTCTCGGGTCAGTATTATTTCAAGTGCCGCAACGAAGGCGTCGTCTTTACGAAAGAGATGGAGGAGGAGATAAAGGCTCAGGTCGACCACCTCTGCTCTCTGCGCTTTACAAAGGACGAGCTTGACTACCTGCGTTCGATACGCTTCATCAAGAACGACTACGTCGAATTCCTGCGTCTGTGGCATCCGATACGCGACTACGTCACGATCTCTCTCTCGGACGCGGGCGAGCTTTCGGTCGTCGTCGACGGGCCTCTCTTTTCGGCGATGCAGTTCGAGATATATCTGCTCGAGATCATAAACGAGGTCTATTTCCGTATGGCGTATGACTACGGGACCCTTCTCGCGTCGGCGAAGGAGAGGCTTGACTCCAAGATACGCGCGATGAAAGAAGGCAAATACACCTTCAGCTTTGCGGAGTTCGGCTGCCGCCGCCGTCTGTCGCGCGAATGGGAGGACGAGGTCGTGCGCAGGCTCGTCACCGAGACGAAAAACTGTGTCGGCACGTCGAACGTGTACCTCGCGAAGAAACACAACGTCACCCCCATCGGCACCTACGCGCACGAGTTCGTGCAGATGTATCAGGGAATAGACAAGATCCCTCTCGCCTATACGAACTACTACGCGATGAAGGACTGGTACGCGGAGTATGACGGCGACAACGGCACTGCGCTGACCGACACCGTGACGACCGACCTGTTCCTGCTCGACTTCAACCGTTCGATGGTGAACAACTACACCGGCGTCCGTCACGACAGCGGAGACCCGTACGTGTGGGGCGAGAAGATCATAGCCCACTATAAAAAGTTCGGAGTCGATCCCAAGACCAAGATGCTCCTTTTCAGCGACAGTCTCGATCTCGACCGCGCTCAGAAGATCTACGAAGCCTTCCGCGACAAGGCGAAGGTCTCGTTCGGAATCGGTACGTTCATCTCGAACGACACCTGCGAGGAGGCGCTGAACATCGTCATCAAGCTCCAATACGTCAACGGACGTCCCGTCGCGAAGCTCTCCGACGACCCGGGCAAGGCAATGTGCCGCGACGAGGACTTTCTCGAATATCTGAAGCGTTCGGTCGATTTCCGGCTCGAACGGGAAAGACAGTAATATGAGGTGCGATATGAAAAAATATTTAACGTTTCTGTTGGTTCTGACCGCTTTGACTCTGCTTTTCGTCGCGTGCGGAGAGACCGAAAACGCGCCGTCTGCCGGGCAGACCCCGCTGACCAACGCCCCCGTCGAGACGTCGTCCGTCCCGGGAGAGCCGGGCGAGACCGGCAAAACCCCGGAGACCGGCACTCCCGAGACCTCGAAAGAGACCTCCGAAGAGACCTCAGCCGAAACGACCGCGGAAACGACTGCGGAAACCGCGGCTGAAACCACCTCTCCCGTTATCGGCGGAAGCGACAGAGCGAAGGCGATAGTGGACCTCGCGCGCAAGAAGATCGGCACGGCGTTCAGGCTCGGAGGAGTCGGTCCGGACGAATTCGACAACACCGGCTTTGTCTACTACGTCTGCCGTGAGAACGGCGTCGCCATCCCGCGCAGAGGCGAGGATATGGCGACCTACGGCAAGGCGGTCGCAAAGGAAGA
The DNA here is from genome assembly GCA_902785485.1 of uncultured Ruminococcus sp. Lineage (GTDB taxonomy): Bacteria > Bacillota > Clostridia > Oscillospirales > CAG-272 > RUG13077. Next base: position 2,829 of record CACZZA010000031.1, read on the forward strand.
CATCCTTCCCGGCGACGTGATCATCCTGTCTAACGAGGTCGGCGGACCCGTGGGCTTTGTCGGCATCTGCGTCGGGGACGGAAAGTTCATAGCGTGCAGTAATCCCGACGTGCCCACCGCGGAACTGAACTACAACTCGACTTATTGGACACCTCGCTTTATTTCGGCGCGGAGAGTGGCGTGATTTTGTGGAATTTGACAATATTCACTATTGACATTATATCGGTTATAGTATAAAATAATATGCGGGCGATATGCTTATCGTCCGCATATCCTTTTATCACACTATATTATTACAAACAGGAAAGGAAACAACGTCATGGCAATCGAACGCAAAAAGTATTGTGTAAACGGAGAATGGAAGGATTCCAAAACCGACAAATGGATGCAGGTGACCGACTCGTCCACGGGAGAAGTCATAGCGGAAGTACCGTGCTGCACGAAGGAAGAGGTGGACGAGGCGATAACCGCCGCGTACAACGCTTTTCCGGAATGGTCTCTGCTCAGCATAAGCAAACGTACCCAGATGATGTTCAAATGGCGCGACGTTCTCGTTTCTCACCTCGAAGAACTGACCGTCCTCTGCGCTAAAGAGCTTGGAAAGAACCTCGTGGAGGCGAGGGGCGACATCCTCAAAGCGATAGAGCCTACCGAGCTTGCCTGCTCCGCTCCGTATATAACCCAGGGGTCCGCCTCGATGCAGGTCACGACCGGATTTGACACCGCGACCTACCGTATGCCTCTCGGCGTCATCGCGGGCATAGTTCCGTTCAACTTCCCGGCTATGATCCCGTGGGGCTGGATGGTGCCTCTGGCGATCGCGACCGGAAACACCGTCGTTCTCAAAGCGGCGTCCTACACGCCTCTTACCTCGATGCGCATCCTCGAGCTGTTCTACGAGGAAGCGGGCTTCCCGAAGGGCATCGTCAACCTCGTCACCTGCTCGCGCAACGAGTCCGAGCTTTTCCTGACCGACCCGCGTATCAAGGCGGTCACGTTCGTAGGCTCGACCGACATCGGCAAACACATCTACTCCGTGGCGGCGGCTCACGGCAAGAGAGTTCAGGCTCAGACCGAGGCGAAGAACCACGCGCTCGTGCTTGAGGACTGCGACCTCGAGTCCACCGTCAAAGCGATAATCAACTCGACCTACGGCTGCGCGGGAATGCGCTGTATGGCTCTCCCGGTCGTCGTAGTACAGGAATCCATAGCCGACAAGTTCGTCGCCCTGCTCAAAGAGAAGGCGATGGCTCTCAAGATCGGCTGCGCTTACGATCCCGAGACTCAGCTCGGACCGGTCGTCAACGCAAAACACAAACAGTTCGTCTGCGACTGGATACAGAAGGGCATCGACGAGGGCGCGGAGCTTGTGCTTGACGGACGCAACGTCGTCGTTCCCGGATATGAAAACGGCTTCTTCGTAGGTCCGACCATCCTCGACCGCGTCAAACCCGGTATGTCGATAGGCGACTGCGAGGTCTTCGGCCCCGTCACGGTCATCAAGCGCGTCAAGACCTTTGAAGAGGGTCTTGCGATAATGAACGCCAACCGCTTTGCGAACGGCTCCGCCATCTTCACGCAGAACGGCTACTACGCGCGTCAGTTCGAGCTTCTTTCGGACGGCGGCATGGTCGGCATCAACGTCGGCATCCCGGTACCGTCAGCATACTTCCCGTTCTCGGGCAACAAGGACTCGTTCTTCGGCGATCAGCACGTCCTCGGACTCGACGGCGTACGCTTCTACACCCGCGCGAAGACCGTTACCAAGCACTGGTACGACGAAGCCTCCCGCAAGAAGACGATGGACACCTGGGAAGGTACCGTCGAACGTCTGTGATAAGGTCGCGGACGGACGAAGGGAGATCACGGCATGGTAACTAATCCTTATCTCAAAAAACTCAGCGAGTCCGCCGGCTACTGGTGGACCGATACCGCGATCATTCAGACTATGGACGAGGCGATCGAAAACGGCGCCACCGGCGTCACCACGAACCCGATCCTCGTTATGAAATCGCTCTACGGCGACCCGGAATTCTGGAGACCGTACATAAAGAGCGCCGAGGGACTTTCGGGCGACGAGAAGGCGGAGGAGATACTCCGTTGCATCACGGTCGAGATCGCGAAAAAGTTTCAGCCTATCTATGAAAAAACGAACGGCGCGCAGGGCTTTGTCTGCGCTCAGGTCAACCCGAAAAAGCAGGGCGAGACCGAGGCGATGATCGAAATGGGCAGACGCCTCGCGGCGTGGGCGCCCAACATCGCCGTCAAGGTCCCGGCTACCGCGGCGGGACTGCGCGCCATCGAAGAGCTTGCCGCAGAGGGTTACACCACCGTCGGAACGGTCAGCTTTTCCGCTCCTCAGGTCGTAGGCATCGCGGCGGCTCAGCAGAGGGGCATCGAACGCTGCCGCAAGGCGGGAAGAAAGCCCGCCGCGCAGTTCTCGGTGCTTATGGTCGGACGTCTTGACGACTATCTGCGCGACGTCAAGAAGGATATGCGGTCCGACGTGCCGGAAAGCGATATAATCCAGGCAGGCACCGCCGCCATCAAGAACGCGTACAGAGAGTGCAAGTCGCGCGGATACGAGGCGAAGCTCATGCCCGCCGGGATGCGCGGAGGCTACCACGCCGTCGCGCTCGCGGGATCGGATATGTCGTTCAGCCTTTCCGCGGGGATACTCGAAGCCTTGAAGTCCGAAAAAGAGTTCGTCCCGCACATCGACGAACCCGTTCCCGCCGACACGATAGCAAGGCTGAAAACGATACCGGAGTTCGTACGCGCATACGAGATCGACGGGATGAAGGAATGTGAATTCATCCGTTTCGGCGCGTCGCAGAGGACTCTTTCGCAATTCGTCGAAGCCGGCTGGAACATGATAGCCAACTTCAAAATGTGATAAACGGGGGAGGCCTTATGAACTATCTGCAATGGCTGACCTCAGAGACCCCGACGAAGTTCTGGCACGACTCCGCGATCCCGTCAGAGATCGACGAGGCGATAAAGAACGGTGCTACGGGCGTCACGACGAACCCCGTACTCACGTACAAGACCCTTCAGGCTGTGCCGGAGTTCTGGCAGCCCGAGGTAGACAAGATACCGAAGGACCTCACCCCCGCGGAGCACGCCGAGGCGCTGCTCCGTATGGTCGCGACCTACGCGGCGTCGAAGTTCCGCGACGTGTTCGACCGTACGGGCGGGATGCAGGGTTACGCCCTCGGACAGCTCGACCCGTCTATCTGTATGGACGCGGAAAAAATGCTGGCGCAGGGACTGCGCTACGCCTCGTGGGCGCCGAACATCTCGGTCAAGACTCCTTCGATCAAATCGGCTCTGCCGCTCGTCGAGGAGCTTTCCTCGCGCGGGATCGCGGTCTGTACGACGGTGAATTTCTCCGTTTCGCAGGCGATGGCGATGGCGGACGCATATATGCGCGGACGAAAGAAAGCCGAGAAGAGGGGCATCCGCCCGAAGCCTCTGTTCGTCGTCCAGCAGGGCGGCAGGCTCGACGAATACCTGCTTGAAGTCGCGACCGACAGCGGGATCGACATTGATCCCGAAGTCATAAAGAACGCCGGGAACGCGGTCTGCAAGAAGGTCTACAACACTTTCAAACAGCGCGGCATCCCCGCGACTGTGATGCCGGCGGGACTGCGCGGAGTGCATCATCTGACCTCGATGGCGGGCGCCGACATGACGTTCAGCCTTCAGGCGCGCATCCAGCGTATGACCGTCGAGGCCGACCCGGAGAGGGTATGCCACATAGACGAAGAGATCCCCGACTCCGTCATAAAGGAGCTGTATAAGATCCCCGAATTCGTGCGCGCGTACGAGGAGGGGGCGTTGAAGCCCGAAGAGTTCACCACGTTCGGCGTGACGCAGAAGACGATGTCGCAGTTCCTGTGGACGGGATGGGTACCGCTCGAAAACTACCAGAAGACGCCAACCGGCGCGAGATGGTTCTGAAAGAACGGGGTGGATTTATGAAAGGTTTGGTAAAATACGCCCTCGGTTCCGAGGGAGTGGAGCTTCGCACGCTTCCCGAGCCAGTACCGAAGGACGGAGAGCTTAAAGTCAAAGTGCTGGCGGCGGGCATCTGCAACAGCGACGTTCACGCGATCCGCGACGAGCGGAGCGTCACGATGCCGGTCGTTATGGGGCACGAATACGTCGGAGAGGTCACCGAGACCCGCGGGGACGTCGGTCCCTTCAAGGTCGGCGACTGGGTCGTCACCCTTCCCGCGTGTTACAGCTGCGGCGAGTGCTATCTCTGCAAGGCGGGATACGTCACGCTCTGCAAGGAGCGCAAGTCGATAGGCAGTCACGTCGACGGCGCGATGGCGAACTACGTCGTCGTCCCGGCGAAATACACCTTCAAGGTCCCCGAGAGGGCGAAGACCCGCGAGCAGAAGATCGAATACGCTCTTGCCGAGCCGCTCGCCTGTATGGTACGCGGCGTGTATGAGAAGATCGACGTCAGGGAGGGTGACGTAGTCGTCATCTCCGGTCCGGGAACGATGGGACTCATGGCGCTCCAACTCTTCAAGACGCGCGGCGCTTACGTCATTATGTCGGGACTCCCGGTCGACGCGGAAAAGCTTGCGGACGCCCGGAAGCTCGGCGCGGACGAATGCGTCACGAGCTTTGAAGACCTCGAAAAAGCGGTCTACGCGAAAAACCCCAAGGGAGCCGATATAACCTGCGACTGTACCGGCGTCGCTCCGGCGCTCGAGAACTGTATGAAGGTCATCCGCCCGATGGGAACGCACCTTCAGATCGGTCTGTTCGGGGGAAAGGTGCCGTTCAGGCTCGACTATATGTTCGACCGCGAGGTCAACTATATCCCGTCGAACTCCTCGGCGGTGTCGTCCTGGAAGATCGCGTTGCGCCTGCTCGAAGAGGGCAAGGTCAGCCTCTCACCGCTGATCTCAAAGCGCTTTCCGCTCGACGAGTGGAAAAAGGGACTTGACGCGGTGCTGTCGAAAACGGCGTATAAGGTCATCCTCATACCTGACAACGAGTTTGATATTTGAGACGATCCCTTGCGGGGACCGCAGAGCATATCTGCGGTCCCCTTTTTGCTTCGCAAAAACGAGGGGCTGTTTTTTACAGTCCCTCGTAAAGCGGGCGGGATCAACAAAACGGGAGGAGCATCCTCTTGAAGAAGCCGCGCCGTGAAAAATATACCGGAAAAAGCTTGTGTTAAATATCCCTGTTAGATCTCTTCGATCAGTCGAAGAACGGAAGCGGTATCGTCGTACCGCAAGGAGCGCGCGGAGAGAAAAAGGCAAAACCGTTCACAACGGGAAGTTTTTACATCTGTTTATGCTAAATGCCCTTATACGGTTTGAGTTTTCGTGTTTTTTTGTACGTTCTTTCGTCATATCGCGCTTGACTTCCGCCCCGAAAAAGACTATAATTTCCAAGTGAAATAAAAAATGTGCGGTACGTCGTCTTATGTCGGTCGGTACGCCGAAAGGGTCATTTTAAAATGGAAGTTTTCAAACTCACGCTCGATCAGATGATCGTGCTGTTTATTTTTATGCTGATCGGATTCATCCTCCGCAAAAAGAAGATAGAGCCGCAGAACGCGCAGACTGTGCTGTCGCGCGCCGTCGCTTACGTCTTTATGCCGGCGATGAATATCCTCAACCTGCTGAAAAACGCTACCGTCGAGTCGTTCGCGGAAAACTCGAGTCTGCTCTTGTACAGCGTTTCGTTACTTGCGGTAATGCTGCTGCTCAGCTACCCGTACACGAAAGTACTGTTCGCGAGAGATGAAAAAACGCCCGAAAACGAGTACGCGCGAAGCATTTACAAATATGCGTTCGCGATGGCGAACTTCGGCTACGTCGGAAACGTGCTGATACTCGGCGTTTTCGGCGAGGCGATGCTCTACAAATACCAGATCTTCACCCTGCCGCTTTCGATAGCGGTCAACTCCTGGGGTATGTATATAATGGTCCCGAAGCACGAGGGGAAGGGGATCGGACATCTGTTCAAGGGTCTGCTCAATCCTCTGCTCATCTCGGTCGTGCTCGGCTTTACCTGCGGTATGCTCGGGGTCGGCGAGTTTTTGGAGACATCCGTTCCGAAGGTCAATGAAATACTTCTGAAGCTGCTTGATCAGGCGTCGGACTGCGTCGGACCGGTATGTATGCTCCTTGCCGGAATGGTGGTCGGCAACTACGAGATGAAGTCGCTTTTCAGAAATCCGAAGGTCTATATCACGACCTTCCTGCGTCTCATCGGTATCCCCGCCGTGATGATGGGCGTTCTGAAACTGCTCGGCACTCCGGACGAAGTCCTTTCGCTCGCGCTTATCGCGTTTGCGACTCCGATCGGACTCAACGTCATCGTCTTCCCGGCGACCTACGGCTCCGATACCAAACCCGGCGCGGGAATGGTGCTGATCTCGAACGTTCTCGCCGTCGCGACGATCCCGCTTATGTACCTGCTGTTCGTGGAACTGCTCTGACGTTCACCTCGCGAATATATACGAAGACCGGTTGAAACAAGGAATCGTTTTCCTTGCTTCAGCCGGTTTCTTTTATTCCGTCCGTTTATACTCTGAGATTTTCGATAATGGTCGAGACGCCGAGACCGCCTCCGCAGCAGGAGGTGATCATCGCGTAGCGCGCGCCGCGTCTTTCAAGCTCGCGCATCGCAAACATACAGATACGTCCGCCCGAAGCGCCGTTCGGATGGCCGAACGAGATCGCGCCTCCGTTGACGTTCCATTTATCCGGATCGATCCTGTATCCGGTGTCCTGCTCGAACTTGCGGATGACTCCGAGATTTTGCGCCGCGAACGCTTCATTGCACTCCCAGAGGTCGATATCTTCCATTCCGAGACCCGCGCGTTTAAGTGCGTCGAGGGAAGAACTCACGGGTCCGAGTCCCATTATCTTGGGATCGAGAGCGCTGTTGCCCGCCTGGACGAAGCGCGCGAACGGTGTGTAGCCGAGCTCCTTCGCCTTTTCCTCGGTCATCATAAGGATCATCGACGCTCCGTCGTTGCGCCCCGACGCGTTGCCCGCGGTGACGACGCCGTCCGGCTTGACCGTTTTCAGCGCGGCAAGACCTTCGAGAGTGGTCTCCGGCCGCATGAATTCGTCGTTTTTGAAAACGATCTCCGGGGTCTTCTTCGTCGCGGGGATGACTACGGGGACGATCTCGTCGTCAAAATATCCTTTCTCCCGTGCGGAGGCGGCACGACGCTGAGAGCGGAAGGCAAACTCATCGCAGTCCTGCCTTGTTATGCCGTACATCCGAGCCACGGTCTCCGCCGTGGTGATCATATCGACACAGTCCTCCGGAACGGGAGAGAGCTTTTGCGGCCAATATATTTTAGGAGGAGTCATTTTGTATGGCGCGCTCGACATCGCGATCTTAGCAGGCACCTGGCTGAACGATTCCGCTCCGCCCGCGATCATGACGTCGGCGTTGCCGACCATGATAGACGCCGCGGCAAGGTTGATACATTCGATCCCCGAGCCGCACTGACGTTCGATGAAGTCCGCCCACACGTCCTGCGGAAGACGTGACTTCAGTACCGTATATCTCGCGGGTCCCTGGGTCTCCGCGTCATAGTACGCGCCGCCCATATAAAACCCGTCGACCTTTCCGCGCTCGAGTATGCCTGTTTTTTCAAGCAGTCCGTTGACCGCGATCGCGGCGAGGTCGGTCATCGTGTGATCCTTCAGCGTGCCGCCGATCTTTCCGAACGCGGTGCGGACGCCGTCCACAAGTACAACGTTTCTCATCTGAAACCTCCGAATAGTTGATTCTGTTTTTGCGTTTTTCGAGTGGCTGTGTTTTTAATGTAGCACGAAAAAAACGGTTTGTCAATCGCTTTTTACCCGCAAAATTGTCTCATATTTTGTTCTTTTGCGAAAAATGCGGGATTTTTTGGCGAAAATATTGATTTTTGTTTGTTTTTCCTTTATAACAAAAGGGACCGAACGGATGCCTCGGCATCAAATAATCATCGGCGGACTTGAAAGCTCCGGCGTGATCTTTGAGAGTCGCCGGATATTTGGAGGGTATTATGAAAAAACCGTTAGAGGGAATCAAAGTGGTGGATCTTACCACCTTCGTTGCTGCGCCGGTTACCGCGCGTATGCTCGCCGATCTCGGAGCCGAGGTCATCAAGATCGAGCCTCCGGCGGGAGACGGCTGGCGTCTCACCGGGATAAGCTACGTACCTACCCGCTTCAGCCGGGAGGAAAACCCGGTCTTCGACATCTATAATTCAGGAAAGAAAATGATCTCCGTCAATCTCAAGACCGAGGATGGGCAGGAGATCTTCCACCGTCTCATTTCCGACGCGGACATATTCGTCACGAACGTACGCGAAGCGGCGCTCAAGCGTATGAAGGTCTCGTACGACGACCTGAAGGACAAATATCCGCGCCTGATATACGCGCAGGTGATCGGGTTCGGTCACAAAGGCCCGGATTCGGAGATCCCCGCCTTCGACACGACGGCGTTCTGGACCCGCACGGGCTTCATCCGCGACCTTGCCGTCATAGGCGAAAACGGCACTTACGATCCGATCTATCCGCCGTCCGGAATGGGAGATACCGTGACCGGCTATGTGTTGCTCTCGCAAGTCAATCTCGCGCTTTATCAGCGTACCGTCACCGGCAAGGGACAGCTCGTTGAGGCGTGCCTCTACCATTCGGGCATCTTCACGATGGGCACGATGCAGATCACGAACCAGCGTCCGTTCGGACGCGTGTTCCCGAGAAGCCGCGCGGATCACGCTCAGCTTGGAGGCTATTACAAATGCAAGGACGGAGAGTATATTTTTATCGCCGCCGGACTCGTTGCGAGACTGCTCGGTCAGATCGCGGGAGCGATCGGACGCCCGGATCTGCTCGACGATCCGAGATACAACACGCCGGAGGCGAGACTTGCCAACCGCGACGAGTTTTATAAGCTGCTCAGCGCCGAATTTATGAAAAAGACCTCCGACGAGTGGCTTGTCATCGCGAAGGAACACGATTTCGCCGCGACCAAGCTCTGCTCGTTCGCGGATATTTCCGAGGATGAACAGGCGCTTGCCAACGGATTTGTCGAGACGATCGAATACCCGAACGGACATACCGATATGATCGCCGTCCCGCCGTTCCACATGAGCAGCATCGAGGAGCCTCTGACGACTAAGCCCACGCCTCCCGTCGGCGGGAACACCGACGAAGTGCTGAGATCCCTCGGCTACACAGAGGAACAGATCGCGCTCTTCAAGGAGCGCGGCTCCGTCATGCAGGCGGAATAACGGGCCGTCTCGGGTCTTTGAAAAAATAAAAAACCGCCGGACGGCGGATAAAGCTATCAAAATCATTTCAGGAGGATATATTTATGTACGATTTTTCAAGCAGAGTCGCGGTAGTGACCGGAGCCGCGCAGGGTATCGGCAGAGCTATCGCGGAAGGCTTCATCAGGAACGACGTCAAGACCGTCGTATTGCTCGACTATAACGGCGACCTCGTCAAAGCGACCGCCGCGGAGCTTGATCCCGAAGGCAAGAGGGCGCTCGCCTTTAAGTGTGACGTCTCCGACAAAGAGAACGTGCGCGGGGTTTTCGCAGAGATCTACGAAAAGCTCGGACGCGTCGATATTCTCGTCAACAACGCCGGTATCAACCGCGACGCGATGTTTCACAAAATGACGGCGGATCAGTTCCGTTCGGTCGTCGAGGTCAACTTTTTCGGAACGGTCAACTGCGCGAGCGAGGTAATTCTCAAAATGCGCGAGCAGGAGTTCGGGCGCATAATCAACATTTCCTCCGTTTCGGCGCACGGGTCGGTCGGACAGACCAACTATTCGGCTTCCAAAGCGGCTGTCAACGGATTTACCCGCTCTCTCGCTCTCGAATCCGCGCGGAAAAACATCACAGTCAACGCGATCGAACCCGGATTCATCGAGACGGATATGCTCCGTTCGATGCCCGAGGAGATCTACAACGCGAAGCTCAAGGCGCATCCCGCGCAGAAGTTCGGCTCTCCCGATCAGCTCGCGAACGCGGTGCTTTTCCTTGCGAGCGACGAGGGCGCGTGGGTCAACGGAAACATTATGATCGTCAGCGGAGCCGGCAGAGTGGTGTGATACGGCGTTTGTACAATCATGACCACCGGCAAAGCCGGTGGTCATGATTGCAGTCAAAAGGCTTTAGTCCTTCTTTTTGCCTGATACGATCATCTTTCCGGCAAGCACGTTGTAAAGTACACGCTCGGGATAAGTCTCTTTTTCCTCGCCCTTTCCGGAAGGTCCCGTCAATATATGATTGGGGTACGCCTTCCGGACCGCGGTGGGCTTGATCCCGACGGTGTGCTGAAAAACGTGATTGAAATGGCTTGCCGTGCCGAAGCCGCACGCCGTCGCCACGTCTCCTATGGGCTGTTCGCTGTACGAGATCAGCTGAGCCGCGTGGCGGACGCGGATAAGGTTGAGGCATTCCGCTATCGTTATTTTCATATCCTTTTTGAAGGCGGTGCAGAGGTAAGCTTTGTTGTATGAGAGGGTGCGCGCCAGTTCGCCGAGCGAGAACGGCTCGGCGTAATGCTCCTCGAGATAGGCGACGACGTCCTTAGTGAGCTGAGAAAATCCCTCAACGTCGACGAGACCTTCTTTCCCCGAGTTGACGCGCTTCCGCCGCGTCATTATCTGTAAAATGGCGTTGAGGTACGCCCTTGCCGCCTCGTCTCCGAGCGTACCGAGCGACGAGTATTCCTCAGCCATTTTGACGCCGAGAAGCGTCACGGCGGGATCGTCGGTCAGCACGGCTCCTTTTTCCTCGGAAAGACGCGCTTCAAGCCCAGGCTCCTGCAGAGTGAACTTTATTTCAATACATTCCGCGGTGGTATCTTCAAAATTCATATAGGAATGCAATGACTCCTTCGGGACCAGAAGAGAGTGACCTTCGCGCACGTCGAACGTCCGGTCGCATACTGTCATTGAGATCGCGCCGCGCGTCACGATGAAAAAATGATAGTAGGGATGCGTGTGAGATTTGACTCCCGTCCCTTTGGGAGTGAACGACTTATTCATCCAAAGGATCTGTATCGCTTGCATTTTTCACATTCCTTTCGCAAATAATAAACCTTATATCGCAAAAACAACCGATTCCGCCTTCACGCGGAAGATAATAAAAGGAGGTCTTATGGAAATTCGCAGGGTCGCCGTCATAGGCGGGGGACTAATGGGCAGACAGATCGGTCTCAATACGGCTATCTACCCATACGAGGTGAAGCTTTTCGATCTCATTCCGGAAGTCAGGGATGCCGTTAAAAAATGGGAGGATGAATATCTTGCAGGACGTATTGCCAAGGGGCGGATGACTCCCGAACAGGTCGGAGGGATACGCTCGCGGTTCAGCATAGTCGACAGTATGGCGGAAGCCGTCGTCGACGCTGACCTTGTCATTGAGGCGGTAGTCGAACGCAAAGAGGTCAAAAAAGCGGTTTTTGCCGAAATATCGTCGCTTGCGCGCGAGGACGCTGTTCTTGCAACAAATTCGAGCTACATGGTCTCGTCGACCTTCAAGGACGATGTTAAAAACCCGTCGCGTCTTCTCAATATGCACTATTTCAACCCCGCGCTCGTAATGAAGCTTGTGGAGATCTGCCGCGGCGAGCATACATCGGACAAAGCGGTCGACGCCGCCTACGCGTTCGCCGAGTCGACCGGCAAGACACCTGTACGTGTTGAAAAAGAAATCGACGGATTTCTTGCCAATCGCATTCTCACCGCGATCAACAACGAGGCGCGCAAGCTTGTCGAAGAGGGATACTGCTCGTATGAAGACCTTGACAAGGCGTGCGAAAACGGACTCGGACACCCGATGGGACCGTTCCGCCTCTGCGACCTGACCGGAGTCGATCTCGCGCTCGACGTTATGACCCGCCGTTACAACGAAACGGGAATCAAGCCCGCGGGCTTCGATATGTACAGAAAAATGGTCGAAGAGGGGCGCCTCGGACGCAAGAGCGGACGCGGCTTCTACGATTACGAGAAAAAATAAGGCTTAAAACCTCTTTCATTATAAGAAAAAACGCTGTGATTGTCAATACAGACGCCTCAAAGACGAATTGAAGAAATCAGTACGGAGCTGAGGCGATGCTCCCGAACGTCATTGCCTTGGCGACGAGCCTTCCGTTTGCGGAAACGTTGTTATTCTGACCCGCAAAAGCGTTCCGACGCGCTTTTGCGGGATCTTTTTGTGTAACGGAGTTTATTGACTTTTTTCCTTTTGTATGTATAATAGATATCAATAAAAAACGGAGGACAGAGAAGCGGGAAGAAATAAACGGAAATTTCGCGGAGTTTATTTTCAAGAGCAGACAATGAACGAGATCGACCGTTATCCGACTGCGGAGGACCGACCGAAGGAGAAAAGCAAATGAAAAAACTGACAGTCAAAGAGGCGTACGCCCTGCTCACCGACGGACTTGAAGAACCTTTGAAAATACAGTACGTAACGCACTGTCTCCACGTCGGAGACCTCGCGGCTCTGATCGCGGACGGACTCGGACTCGACGCGGAATACGCGCAAACTCTCGGCTATCTCCACGACGTGGGACGGAGGATCGACCCCGCGAACCACGCGTACGCGGGTTACGTTTTTCTCAAAGAAAAGGGACTTGACGACTACGCCGCGATCTGCCTGACGCACTCGTTTCTCAATAACGACGTCGGCTGTACCTGCGGAGTCCCGCTCCCGGAGGACTGCCTCGGCTACGGGACGATAAAGTCCTTCGTCGAGACTCACACGAATACCGACTACGACAGGATAATACAGACCTGCGACCTGCTCTGCACGAGCGACGGCGCGGTCCCGCTCAACGAACGTCTGCGCGATATAGAGTCACGCAAGGGACGCCACGCCGGGAGCGACCGCCACCGCGCCGCGGCGCAGGCTCAGCTTCGCGCGTTTGAGGAACGCCTCGGACACCCGGTAAGCGATTTTTACGGAAAAATAAGATGAAACAGGAGCTGCAACAACAGCTCCCCTTTTTTATTATAGACAGGAATTCAGTGAAGGAACGAGGGCGTTGGGGGT
>CACZZA010000032.1 GCA_902785485.1 uncultured Ruminococcus sp.
CCGGAATAATCAAATGCTTTTTCCTGTGAAATATCATATTCCAGCGTTGCGCGCAGCTCGGTCGCGCCGCCGTACGTCACGGTATCACCGTCGAGTACCCATTCCTTTTTTGTGATGTTGTAATCACGGATCTTTCCGGCGTGTTTATAAATGCCTTCAAACAGCCGATGATGGATCGAGAGATACTGCGCCACGGAGAAGGTGAATCCTTTTTCGGCAATAATTCCGGTAATGCGCGACGAGACCTTGTCTGCTTCCTCTGTGCGCGGCTCTTCATTTTTCTTTCGGTCGGTTTTGTAGTACGACTCGATTAGTGCCTGCGCTTCTGAGATCGTTATCTCGCCCTCAATATTCTTGACGGCGGTCTTTTTCAGATACTCAGACGTCTCCAGCCCATCGACCGCCTGAAGTCCGATAGCCGTATGCCAGGCATAGCTCCGCTCGCGCTTCGACGGATCGGCTTCGCGCTGATACTCTTCGAATGGGTCATTATTGAACGTCGTTTCTCCGGAATTGATTTTGTTATCACTCATATATTCCATTTTCTTTCACCAGTTTTATTAATTGCTACCGCAACACTTTTTGTATTTTTTTCCGCTGCCACATGGGCAAGGCTCGTTTCTGCCTATTTTTTTGCCATGCTCTGCGATATAACGCTTTAATCTTTCTTCTGCGCGCTGTTTTCCTTGAAGCAATAATTCGTCTCTTCGTTCGATGGGAATGTCATTGTTGCCGAAAAATGTTGTTTGAATATCCAATATGTTTTTGTTATCATCTAACTCTAAAATAATAAGGGCGCGATCTTCTTCATTATTCCACAGCATATTTGACCAAATATAGTCTTTCTTCTCCTTATCAGAAACCATATTAATTCCTGGCTGAGAAACAAAGCACGAATAACGTAAATCCGCCTTTCCTTTTCCGGTGGTAGTTATTGTTCTTATTCTTTTAGTCGACTTTTGGTGTTCAAATACTTGTTCTACTTGGCTGGAAAAAGATTCCTTTGCTTCTTTAGAAAAATCCAGCAAATAGTTTGATATCCTAATTTTATTATCCTTTGAAGACCCGTTCAAAAAGGAAATCATGTTCTTAAACAGATCTGGAATTTCCTGAACAGGTTTTATAGGCGACAATTGTGGATGATATTTCCGATTATAGTAAATATCTAAATCCTCGCGATAACCAATTGGGTTAATTCTGTCTGTTTGAGCATCATTAAAATACATATAGTAACAATTGTGGTTTAAATACATTCCCAAATGATCCAACTCATCGGTGGGAACAAGATTATTTACCGTTGCAGCCTCTCTACGATTTTTCAGGAAATGCAAAAAATATAAAGGAGATTCGAAATAATCTTGATATATCATCAAATCATCAATCGCTATACTAATTGCCCTACAATTTGAATTAATAAAACTGATTTTTTCTGCTCTTGCGGCAAAAGTGTTTATATTATCAATTGTGACTGAGATCATATATACATCTGTAACAGCAGACATATCAATGATTGCTTTTTTACTTTTATCCTCGTTATACAAGGAAGCATCTTTTTTTGACAGCAAATAATCATATGTTCGTTGGCATTGGTTTTCCGGGTTTTCTATTAAGCTTTTATATGATTTAATATGCTGATCAAAATCCAGCAAAGGTGAAGTGAAAACAAACGAACCGGCTTTAATTTCAACTATGATAAGGACATCATAGTAATGAACGATAAGATCGTTTTCGCACAATTGTTTCAAAGAATTGCTTCGAGGATAAAAATTGTTTTTATATACAATACATCCCGGAAGTAGTTTTTGAAAAACATCTGCTGCCATTGTTTCGCTTGCGTTTTGCTGAACTTCGCTCCAGTTATATCCGCTGTCTCTACTTGAAACTGCTTTTTGAATTGCTCTATAAAAATTATCTGAAAAAGAATAATAGTCAAAGCAGTAGTAATTCCCATCAATTTTTATGAATGGTCTCTTTTGAACGGGTAAATCCACAATAGGCCAACCAGAATAATCGCTGTCATTAAAATAGCCAGAGCAATCACCTAATCCATAGGAGAGCGCTTCAATAAATTCCTTGTTCCATCCGGTTATACTACAAACATCATTTAATTCAATTCCTAAAGATTTTGATATTAGTTCTTGTTCTTTTTCTCGTTGCTCTTCAATAATACGAATAGCGTCATTTTCGTCTAAATCCTCCAAAGACTCAAACATTCTTTTGAATTCATTCACAGGGTCTATCCTACCTTGTGTCAAAGCATACTGCAGTTTCCCGATGCCTTCTATTATTTCGTTTGCAGAAATGCTGAAAAGTTTTTGAAAAGCGTCATCATGGGCGTTAAGCAGTCCGCGATAATAGTCAAGTTCAAAGATTTGATACCTTTGTCCTCTTACTGAATATGCCATCTGTGCTTCAATCAATTCGCTAATTAGGGTGTCATCAACAATATGTTCTTTTTTGTATTTTGCCCCTATGACCAAATAATACTGATGTATTAGTTGATATAATTCTTCTATATTCTTGCTAATATCAAAAAATAGCTCTGTTGGATCATCAATAGCATCCGGAGTCTTTTTTTCATGTGATACAAAAATACTTTGAATATATTCTGTGGCTCTTGCCACAGCCATGTTTTCCAGCCCCAATAGTTGAAACTCTGAGGATGTGCCCATAATTGAGGCTTGGAACATAATTTGTGAATAATTCAGCAACTGGAGCGGATTACATTTCAAGACTTTATCACATATTGTCTTGATCAATTCGTCAATTTCAGACTTTAGCTTAGGCTCCTCTTCGGCCAACTTATCTGTCATCTGCGCATGATCCTTTTCTGAAATAACGCTTCGCTGTACAATGTTCTGTCCAATCCGCGCCATCTCAAAGATCCCGTTATTAAAATAGTCGTCAACTTTTACTTTCACTCCGCAATTCACTCCATCGGCTTAATAGTGGATTTGATATGTGCAATTTCATCAGGTAGCAATTCATATTTCTTAAATAGCTTTTCGTCAATTTCAGAGATGGATTTTGACCAGTCAATGTCAGATGAATTGGTAAAATCTTGTATTGGTACAAACCTATAAACAATTTGAGTAACATTTTGAGAAGACTTCAAAACATTGATTAAGTATCTTACAAAAACAGTTTTTAGATACTTGCAGAGATTCTCCGCTTCTTCTTTTGTATCGAAACATCCAATTGGGAAAAAAGTGTCAGTGCAAACACAGCCTTTATCTCCAAAGAAAGGAACACCTATAACTTTTGTATCGGTATCAGGATCACCCGCAGATTTCGAAATAAAAGCTTTGTAATGCTCCATAATCTCAACGCCTTTAGATACTTTACTTTTTGAAATATACCTTTTTTCCCCATTTTTGCAATGTACAGTAACAGAATCACCGGCTTTTTTTTCAGTGGTTTGTTTTTTTAAGCTCTCTGGCTTTCCAATTATACCAAAAGCGTTTCTTCCAGTTGTTATGTTAAAGAGCGTTTCATGACTGTTTTTCACGATTTTCTGAACAATAATACTGTCCATTGAAGAACGAAAAACAATGTCAAAACCTTCTTCAAATAGGTTTCTACGCTCAAGTAAATCAGTACCATTTTTTATAGTATGAAACTCGACATTAGACTTTGCATTTTTATCGACCAAAAAATGATTTACACCTCCCTTAATAACAACTCCGCTAAAAACATCATCTGTAGTGGGATAAATAAACATTTTTACAACGTTATTCCTTCCCTTCAGGAAAGCTCTTAATTTAACAAAAGACTTATCCTGCGCATCGCCTGTAAACCATCTTGATGGTGTAATAAGTGAACAGTATTGTGAAGAAGTGCTATAGACCATCTCTGTAAAAGTTGGGAATAATTGTTTTCCCAGAGAATCATTATCTTTACCAGTACTTACATTTGCCTGATAAGGCGGGTTTCCTACCACAGCATTAAAATTCACTTTCTCATCTCCTTCTGTGACGGTATCGTCCAGTTTAATATCATCAAAAGGTTTCTTCTGCGACAAAAGCGCTTTGATTCTTTCAAAATCGATCTCTTTTGATGGTTGTCCTGCTTTTTTTCCTGTTTGAATAATCTTTTTTACTTCCAGCAAGTCATATGTCGAAAAATGATACGCTATTGTATCCACACACAACTCCAGTTTTTCATATACGAATCTTGTGAACTCATATGCAAGAGGCGAAGTTGGTATCGAATAGATTTTATTCCGTATTTTTTCAACTGGAATATTCAATGATACCGCACGTCTATAGATCGCAGTGGCAAATTCACCCATTTTTGAAGCTATGTCGAGAATTTTGCCTTCACCTTCAAATACTTTTCTGAAGTCTTCTTCAGGTATCTGGTCGACCATTTCTTTTGCGATATTCTGAGGTGTGACCACTTCGGAATCGCTGATTTTACCAAAGCTTTTTATCGCGGTTGTAGCTCTTTTGATCGGATCGTTATCCTCATTATCATATTCGTGTGATAAGCGGTACAAGTCAAAGATTTTATCGTCAAGCGAACGCAGAGCGCTCCCGCTCATGTTTTCTTTCATGAGCTTCAAAAAATCTTTATCCATGCCGAGATTTCTAAAGATTCTTTCGTTTTCAGGCGTGCTGACGCTTTCTAAGACTCCGCTCAGGCTCTTTATCTCTTCTTCGCTCTTACAAAGGAATGCGTAAAACAGAATGCGTCTGTAATATGAACGGCATTTTTTGATAAAAACCTTATATGCGGTATTATCTTCTGTTGTTCCTTTTTCGTACTCTTTTGAATCCTCGCTATCAGCGTCCTTCTTGTTGCCCGTATCTCCGCTGGTTTTTACGTCATCGTCATCAAGGCTTGTTTCGTCGCCGGTATAAGTTTGTTCTGCAAGACCTTTTCCGGAGGATATCTCGAATTCCTTATCAATAATCTTTTTTATGCTTTCAACGTTAATAAGGTTGGTATCAACAATTATATCGTTTGCTGCTTCCGTGATTCCGCGATTGACAGAATACTCGCTGACAGCTTTCAAAATGTCTGTCGGTTTAACTTCAACAAGTTTGTTCTCAGAAATATGGATAATCGGCGAAACTTCAAGATCCCTCTTGATTCGTTTTTCGCTTTCCTCGTTCCCTCCGTCCTTTGTGTTTATGTTATTAATTCTTGATTTTGTTTCCTGGAGATAAAACATTCTTTGTGGATTGAAATCGACCAGAAGAGTCTGAGGTTTCATATCCTTTTTCAACGTTTTCTTTTCTTCTTTACCGTCAACAATCTTCGTGCCTTCGTATTCAACCACATACTGGCTCTGCAATCTGAAAATCGCCTGATCGTAATCCTGCGGGGACGCTGTATCTTTCAGAAAAATCATCGTGTCCCATTCCGGCACGGTGCATCCTGTCAGCATACGGTTTACAGTCAGCGTGATCGTCTTTTTGTTCTCGGATTCGCAAGATCTGATCTTAGATTTAACCTCACTGATTTTGTTAAAATTTGAATCAATGCCTGAAATATTGATGATCTCGTATTCGGAAAGATTACTGAAATCAGATATATGTTCTGCAATCAAAGATTCCATCGCATCACACGACGCACAATATGGCAATACCATAACGATGTGACGGCAGAGTTTGCCGTCTTTAATACGCTTGTTATCAAGGAAACTTAATATATTATGATCCTTTTGGGTTCCGTCAATAGCGTATAGAAAATCAAGCACTTCGCTTTCGTAAACAAATTTACGGTATTTTTTCTCATCGTCTTTTTCAACCGATTGTGGCGCAAATAAAGCGGACAAACGATAGGAATATCCCTGTTCCTCCAATTGTTTTATTCTGTTCATTGATGACTCGTTAAGATTAAAAGCAAAACGTACCATCTGAGGAAACCCATAATACGGGTTATCCCATTCCTCTTTTCCCGTTTCCTCCTGACGACCATCGGCTATATTTTCATGATACCATTTTTCTTTTTCTGAGATAATATCAGAATATTGGCAGAAAGATATAATGTCATCTTTACCAAATTCACTGCCCATGAGGATTCTGTAAGGGGTCCCTGAAAGATGAAGTTTTACCTTGACACACAGGTCTTTTGAAGCTTTTTCAAGTTCTATTTCCGCTTTATCTCGTTGTAGACTTCCAAGAGCTTCATTTTTTATTCCGTCAGTCTTTTCTATTTCCTCCAAATAGGTATCTTTTTTATAATGAGCGTCAGCTACCACTTTGCCGAGAGTATCCGCTCTTGCTCCAAAATGCGTTTCGTCGATTATCATTAGATCGATTGGAGTCTTAAACAATTCTTCAAAACGCTTTTTCTCTTTTGATAAATCCTGCAGTGTTAAGAACAGGACGATACATTCATTTTTCTTCTGGGCTTCTGAGATGGTTTTATCATTTTTCTTCAGATTTTTAGAATTATAAAATTTGAAATTCTCAAATTGTCCCGGCCTTTCTACATTTTCTTTCCATTCATCCGCAACATCGGCTTTTCCAGAAACGACCAAGACAAATTTGGCATTCATCGCTTTTGCACAGCAAAGAGAAGTGAACGATTTTCCAAAACGCATAACTGCGTACATCAAAAGATTTTCTCTGTTGCTCTGACGAGCAGCTTCAAATTTTGCGATGGCATCGGTTTGAAGGGGCTTTCTTGGTTCCCAATTAAAGGGATCACGCGGATACACCGATTCTATTGCTGTTCTTTCTTTGATTCCGTAATAGGTATAATTTGCTCCACCGTTGTCGAACGCAGCGATGATATCACTTATAGCGTCTTCAACATCAGCCTTTGAAGCATTTTTAAAAAACTCTTGCGAATACGGTTTATCAGGGAAAACACCCCTTGTCAGGCGTTCATGATTGGGCTCAAGATATTCGTGAACCGCATAATCTCTGAAATAAACATCTTTGCCTTCAATTTCCGCCGACCAATCACCAACAGGGAAAAGATCTTTAAAGCCGGCATTTCTCCATTCGTTCAGTCGCTCTTCAACAGTACGAAACGTGTCGCCAACCTTTAAATAATTAGGAATTGTGGCAGTCTCAAATGCATATATTTTTGGTTCGATACGTCCATAAATGACTGTTGCCAAAATCGCGTCATCAATTCGATTATTTGCCATACCCGTTCTCCTTTAATAGTGAAACAAATTTCACTGTCTTATTTGTTTTCCAATCTTTGATTTTACAATATATACCCGTGTGGGAATACGGATCATTTTTTGTGCACCCGGGGCAAGGCTCTTTTTTCGTTTCGTCATCAAACATCGATAGTTGTATCTCTTCAAGTTCCTTGCAACTATCCGGAATGACGAATTTCAGCCCGTCCATCTGCCATATGTTCCACGAAAGGATCTTAGCTATTTCTCGTAACATCTCTACTGTAGTTGATGTTCTGAATTTAGCTTGATAATAATCGGCGAACGTAAAGAGCAGATTCTCACGAGCGAGAAGAACGTTATCTCCCTGCCAGTCAAAGCCATAGATGTTTTGAAAGGCAACAGTTGCCCATTTGAGCCATTCCTCTTCGGTTTCTGTGTTTTCAGAAACAACGCGGAGTTTTCTATCAAGCAACCCTATACGCGATTCAACGCTTATATACTCGCCGGAAACTGTATCATATCGGCTTGCCAAGTACGGCGCTTCACCGCAGGTAATCTCAAGACGCGTATCCGAAACATAATCCTGCCACGTTTTTCCGGTAGGAGTCGGAAAACGAATCTTTCCCTTGGTGGCAGTCCAAGTTTTCTCGTATTCTGTATTGAAAACGAAATCTTCACCAAACCAAGCGTTATCTACGAGATTGTTCTGTTTGTTGCAAATCCATGAAGGAGTAAAGACCTCCGCTTTTTGCTTGATTCGTTCCGTTTGTTCTTTCTTTGACTTTTCAACGCGCGGCTTAACAACATTACCGTTATATCCGGTAACGGACTGAACGGTAATATAATCATAGCTTTGATACCCACAGCCGCGTGAAGCATAGTTATCGGTTGCCCAAATGATATTCTTTCCGGACGAACGATCCTTCAAAAGAATATCAAGCAATTCAATATCAAGCCGATATATGTAGTTTTCTTTAACATCGATCAAATTCTTATCCATAGTTCTTACCACACACTTTTGCACTATCTATCATAACAAACCTTATGTCCCATAAAACGGACTACTGGCAGATTTCCTTTATTGTTTCATAAATCCATGAGGTGGCGTACTGCGTTTCAGAGAGAAGCGCTTTGCGTTCTTCGTCGGTGGTTACGCTTCGCAGCTTGGCGATCATCTTTGGCGTAACGCCGTCCTTACCGCAGGTTTTCAATGCTTGAACGATGAGCGCGGATTTAGGCGACATATTTGAGAGTTCTTTTTTGGCCGTTCTCTTGAAATACAGCGTCGCGTTTTCATAGGAATATTCCCGATACGCGCCATCGCTTACATAAACCCATTGCGCAGGAACCTGTTCGGACAATCCCAGAAGATTCAGCGCCGTATCACCGCAAGGGACAATGGTCCAACCGTAATTACGCGCAAGAGCGTGAGCGACATCATCCGGTGAGGGGGCAACGGTTTCGCCGAGCAGTTCGCTATGCTTTGGCTTATAATAAACGCCGCGCATAACACGGGTAAGCGTACCGTCGTTTTCAAGGCGCGTGATCGCCTTGCGAACAGCTTCCGGATCGGCGAGATCGGAAAAGTCCGAGAGTATAAAAACGCTCCCGATCTTGGCGGCTTCTATTCGGTTTCGGATCGCATCTGTGCAGCCTGATTGTCTCATGTGGCACCTCTTTCTAATCGTCACCTCAATTATACCACATTTGTGACAAATAATCAAGTGCTTTTTATGAACTTCTCAAAGAAAATTATGTTTGGACTTGTTTTTTTATAGGTCATTTTAATGTCATTCACGCGCATTTTATAGGCCACTTTTAGGTTACTTTATAGGTCACTTTTCTGTGTCACTTAGAAAGCGGAGCCGGGTTCGGCTCCGCTTTCGGGAAATTACATTCAATACTTGCCTGAGGTTGCGATATGGATTTTCACATCGTTAACTTTTGGGCATTGTTTTAGTGAAACACGCTCGACCAAAATGCTTTTGCTCTTGGTGATATGAAAGACCGTCCATGATTTTTCGTTTTTTACGATCTTATACTTTTTTCCGTCGAAGTCATATTCGTATTCGTCACCCGGCTGAGAATCAAAGCTTTTCTTATAGTTTTCAAAGCTTCCGTATTTACACATATTATCACAAAATGATCCAACCAGTATTTTAGCAATCGTTTCAAACTGCTTCTCTCTGGTTTCTTTTAGTTCCGGCGTTTCTTCAACATATCTGCGTACTATCTTTTTGTGCTTCATCATTCTGCTGCCTTTGCCGGTTTCGATTGATAAAGACGCCAGAATCTTTCCTTCCTCTTCCGCTTTATCCTTTTCTGTGCGATCATTCTTTCCGGAAACGAATTCCGTGAGCAGTTTTTTGTTGCTATTGTCTTCAATGACCGCCCAGACGCTGTGATCTTTTCCTCCGCCGCCGGCGGGATTCGTAGCTGAATACCAATAGGGCTCGCCGGATTCATCGATCACTTGCACATCGCCGAAAGAAAGATCGAGACAGTCATACGTTTTACCGTTTATCAGGTCTCCTTTTGAACTTTTGCCTATGTACATCAGTTTTCCGATAGGTTCACTCATTTCCGTCACCTCCTCACGCGTAGATCTGATCGTGCAGGACAAACTCTTCGACGCGGTTGCGGATGGAGTTCATACGACGGGTCAATTCGAGGTTATCTGCGGCTTTGAGTTCTTCCGTGACGCCCTCGATCTCTGCGTACTGTCGAACGAGATGGTCGTACGTATCCCGCGCGTCCCGGTCGAGGTCGACCAGGTACTGCTCGAGCGTTCCATTCATACGCATTACGTTGATTACAGTGGGGCTGTGTTTTTTCAGATAGTTGTAGTGGCGCTGCCCCCAAACGCCGATGCGGGTTATAAATTCATCTTTCATAGCAAAAACCTCCTTTGCAATACCATTGTACCGCGAAGGAGGATTCTCGCCAAATGTGCGATTTTTCTCCGACATTTTCTCCGACATTTAATCCGTCATTTATTCCGCCATTTTGGTAAGAAGGTATTACTTTCCTGCGATGCGCCAGAGAGCAAAGACGTGTTTCTGCGTTTTGCGGGTGAGCGAGTTATACCAACCGTCTGAAAGAAAGTCGAGAAGATATGTTTTCGGGATCATGAGTTTCCCGCCGGTAAGAAAACCGTTCAACCTGTTATTATTTACCCACGATGAGACGGTCGTTCTACGATAGCCGGTGATGCGCACAACGTCGGCGACGGTCAGAACGTCCTTCTCCCTTTTCAGATCGTTTTCATAGAAAGCGCGGATCTTCGCTCGCGAGAAGGTTTCGCCTGGTAAAATGCGTATTTTATAGGCAGGGTTCTTTTTACCTGTATTGTCGAGGAATTTCGGCAGAATGTATTTGTCGGGATTGACCTCGCGGTCTTCGAGGAACGCGATGACGTCGTTCTTTTTGATCTGATAGCACCGCGTTTGCTTGCCGCTGTACGTATTCGGGATCAGCCCGCTCTGCAGCAGATAGGTCGCCGTTCTTTTTGCGATGTGGCAGACCTTGTAAAGCTGCTCCTTACTCATCACTTCGGGATACTTTTTGAACTCTTTCGGATCGTATTGCATAGAATGACCGCCTTTCGTGTTTTTCTTATTGTATAAGACCCGGCGGCTCTTTGCAAATGTGCGATCCATCTTGAAAAATTAACATTTTTATGTTATTATAACAATGTGATTCGAGTACTAATCTTCTTATATGTGAGGAACAACCAATGATTAAGTTTGAAGATTTTTTTAAGGTTCAATTTCCAGATAAAACAAAGGTGAAGTTTAACATGGGAGCTGGTAGTAAGTCCTATCCAGCGTGGGATTATCTCATCAAAGGCGAAGAAGACCCCGATTGGATTCATATGAACGGTTGGAAAGACGATAGAAAAAGAGACGGTGGCGGAAATAATAAGAACCAAAATCTTAATAACGCCGACTACCTATTAGCATTTGCGCAGTATTATCCATACGGTCCATCTTTCTACATTTTTGGAGGGATGTATAGAATAAAAAAAATAATTCCAGAAGTGTTTAATGGATACGGGTATGAGCTAACCCTGCTAGATGACTTCAAAGATTATAGAAAACGACTTATTATCAAATTGGAAAAGCCCATAGGTGGAAACAAACTTTACAATAAACTGTTTAACTCTGTACAAAGAGATTTCAATCCCGAGGTTTATGAATTAGCCCCATCGACAAAACTCGGCGCTTTCCCGGGATTTAATAATGTTTTGTTGACTCATAAAGATCTTCAAACGATATTCAAAATGGAAGCGCCTGAATGGAAAACTGCTTTATCAAGTGTAAAAGGTGTTTATTGTATTACTGACACTTCCACAGGGCAATTATATATTGGCTCAGCTTCAGGCGATAGTGGCGGAATATGGCAACGTTGGTCCTCATATGCGGATGTTTCTAATCTTACAGGAGGCAATAAATCATTTGAAGAACTTAAGAATAATGGTGCGAATTATATTATAGATAATTTCACGTATTCGATTTTGGAAATATTTGATATGCGAACAAAGCGTGAGGATATTGTTCATCGCGAAGAGTTTTGGAAACGAGTTTTCAAGACAGTAAAATTTGGTATGAACAATGTAGGATAAGTTTGTTCTTGCATTTCTTCTTGCATTTTTGCAAGAAAAATGCAAGAAAAGCGAGAGAAACGGGTTCAATTCGAACTCCGGCGCGGTTACTTAGAAAACGGGAATTTTTGTTCCCACAAACGGCAAACCCCTTGATATTAAACGCTTTCAGAGACGGCGTTCAATTCCGGCGGAAAACGGTATCAACCCGACTGAAACAGACAGTTTCGGAAGAAGCTCGAAATCAGGTGACGGGCAACCGTCCGTGGGTTCGAATCCCACCCTATCCGCCAAAAAAGCCAGTCGGTAAGCGATTTTATCGCTTGCAGGCTGGCTCTTTCTTTGGGCAGAGGAAAGAGAATTTCGTTATGTAAAGGAGGACCATGCCTCCTTCTCACTGGACAACTTTCAGTGCTTCGCTCATCCCTCCGAGCATGGCTTGAGCAGAATTGAGCTTTGCCGCGTAATCCAAGTGAGCATAAATATTCGCCGTTGTGCTGAAGTCACTGTGTCCGAGCCATTCCTGTATTTGTTTCATTGGAACTCCATTTTTCAGAAGCATTGAAGCGCAGGTGTGTCTCAGATCGTGAAACCGGATATGCCTCAGTTCGTTTTTCTCAAGAAGTTTTGAAAAGTTCAACGTGATATATCCCGGTTCCAACAGATCACTTAATTCTTATCGTCCCATTTTACCCAAATTGCCGGACGAACACCGTCTGAGTATTGGCTTTACCAAAAGGCCTTGTCATCTGTCGCATCATAGTATTGAACGCGATGGAAATCGGGGTCTTCCACTACACCTGTCCCATAATACCATTTCCCATATTTGTCTTCGACGTTTTCAAGAGGCAATCCCTTATCTGAAAGATACTTAAGAAAGTCAGTATTGCCACTGGCGGCAAAGTCTTTTTTGTTTATCGAAACGTCCCAAAATGACATTCCTTCGGTCGACCACAAGCATAGTTCAACTTTCATACCATCGTTTAATGTGCAAAGTATCTGTGCTTCAACAAACACATCATCGACACTAAATGGTTTTTCAATCATGCTTTCCCGTTCAACTGTATTAGCATCCAAGCCTGAGAACAAGTAGTCCATTTTTTTGTATTCTTTCATTTTAAACATCTCCCTTCAATCAATGCTTATTAAATAGGTGAGCCACCTCATCTTTCACTTATATTATATAGCGACCAACGCACCATAAACGGTGCGCTGGTCGCATTTTTATGAAAATCAATTCAGGTCGTCTTCTAAAAACACCATATACTGACGAAACGGTTTTGTCAGACATGATAAATCAAATTCAATTCTTTGTTTGCGTTTGTTTACCCGGTCTCACTTTCATAAGAAAGGGCAAACACCAAAAAACAATGTTTCAAATTTAACCTATTATGCCTCAAAGCAATTTCTTTATATCACATCTTTTCGAGTTTGTCAATAACCGGATCTCTTGTTTTTCATTTTTATAGTATTTATAGTATTTATTGTAAACGCGGCTGTAAAACCCCCCCCTGCTTTTTTGTAAAACCAGCCGCGAAAAGCGGGGTTGCAGGGATCACGGAAATCTAAACAGGAATATATAGGCGAAGCCGACTTATTACAGCTCAGCCGTCGACTCAAATCGATATATCTTTGTTTACAGATTTTTTGTTCCGTATTGCGTTATTTTCCGACAGGATCCGAAAAACACTTGCTATTTTTTCAAAACCGTGCTATTATTATATATATTATTTCTTTATTCCGAAACAACACCTTCGGTTTTCCGATCAAGGAGGTGAGGCGCATGACAAGAGACCTGCTCAAACGTTTCTTTTTGTACTGCACTCTGACAAAAAGCGAATACTCGCTCATAAGTCCGTTGGTCTGGATACGCAACAGGCGAACGCTGCAAATAACGTCCATCCTCTCCGCCCTGATGGGATTGATGTTCTTCGTAGTAAACAAACTGACACATTCCTCCGTGCTGTTTCCCTATCTGTTCCTGTTCTTCGTCAGCAGTATGATATACGTTTCCCTGCGGCTTATGAAAAGAGCAGAAAAAAGCGAATGGATCAGTATGCTTCTGTGTTACGCGCAGATGCTCGCCGTCTGCGTCTACGCCGGACTGCTCAGCACGCAGGAGAGCAACTACGCGATCCCCGCGACGAGTATCATAGTGTTCATAGCGCTTCTTCCCCTGTCGATCGACGACCGTCCCGTAAGAATGTACGGGTTCATGCTCCTCGAATCGGTCGGGTATCTTCTCGTTTCGTACAATATGAAATCACATAGCGCGTTTTCGCTCGACCTGCTCAACACCGCGACGTTCTGCGTCGTCGGAATGGTGTTATACTCCGTCATCTGCGTCCGCAACGTACGCGAGATCCATCAGGGAGCAAAGGTCGAAAGAATACAGCAGAGCATAATCTCGTCTCTCGCAGAGGTGGTTGAAGAACGCGACGAAAGCACCGGAGGTCATATTCAGCGCACGAGCGACTACGTCGGAGGACTTATCGAAGCGATGCGGAAAAGCTCAAAATACGCCGACCTCACCGACGATTACTGCAACAACATCACGCTCGCCGCTCCTATGCACGACATAGGAAAGATCAAGATCCCGGACGCGATACTCAACAAACCGGGAAGACTCAACGAAGAAGAATACGGAATAATGAAGAAGCACTCGGAGTACGGCGCGGAAATAATCAGGAGAACGATGCGTGACGTCGAAGAGGAAGCCTACTTCACAGTCGCCTGCAATATGGCAAAATATCACCACGAAAGATACGACGGCAACGGGTATCCGGACGCCCTCAAAGGCGATGAGATACCGCTTGAAGCGAGGATAATGGCGCTCGCGGACGTCTACGACGCCCTGATCTCGGAGCGCGTGTATAAAAAAGCGTTTCCGAAAGAAAAAGCGATAGAGATCCTTCTCGAGGGGGCGGGAACGCAGTTCGACCCAGATCTCGTTCCTCTGTTTATTAAAACTGTTTCGTAAATTATCAAAGAACTCTCAAAAAAATATGTTTCGGGTCTTTATTTTCGCAAAAATGCGTGATATAATATCGTGCGAGGGCGTTTTTCGTCCTCGCACGAGCTTTTTCCGTTTCTGTATCAAACGGTAACGCATTTTTTAATACCGGGAGGTACCGTATGGAGAAAAAACTGAAATTCCCGAGCGAGCTTGCCTATATTTTCGGCATTCTCGGAGTCGCGGCGGGAGCGGCCTTTATGACCAAAGCGGACTACGGTCTGTCGATGGTGGTAGCTCCGGCATACCTTATACACCTGAAGGTGTCGGAATATCTTCCCTTCTTTTCGTTCGGAATGGCGGAGTACGCGTTTCAGGCTGTACTTATAATCGCCCTTTGCTTTATCCTGCGAAAAGCGAAGATAAGCTACCTATTCTCGTTCGTGACGGCGGTAGTCTACGGACTTACCCTTGACTTTCTGCTCTCGATCCTGCCCGACCTCGCGTCTGACGCGACGGTCTTGAGGCTCGTTTTCTACTTTGTGGGTCTCGTCTCGTGTTCGATAGGCGTGGCGTTCCTGTTCCACACTTACATAGCTCCCGAGGCGTACGAGCTGTTCGTCAAAGAGATCTCCGGCAGGTTCGGATGGAGGATCGACAAAGTCAAAACGGTGTACGATCTGTGCAGCCTCATCGCGGGAGTCGTGATGTCGTTCGCCTTTTTCGGACTCTGGCATTTTGAGGGAGTCAAGCTCGGAACTCTGTTCTGCGCTCTCGTCAACGGGTGGCTCATCGGACGTATAGGAGCGGCGCTCGAACATTTCTTTGAATTCAAAGACGCGCTGAAGCTGCGTAAATTCTTTGATAAATAAAGAGGGCAAAAATGGATAAAGATAATAATTGCGCGAAAAAAACACCCGCCACGAAGGATAGCCGTGACAAGGTCATCGTACGCACGAGCGTCATCGGGATACTGACAAACGTATTTCTCGCGGCGTTCAAGGCGGTCATCGGTCTGGTGTCGAACTCGATCGCGGTCATCCTCGACGCGGTCAACAACCTTTCGGACGCGCTTTCTTCCGTCATTACGATCGTCGGAACCAAGCTCCCCGCTCGGGTACGGAAGGATCGAATACCTCAGCGCGATGGTGGTCTCGGGAATAGTGCTTTACGCAGGTATCACCTCGCTCGTCGAGTCGGTCAAGAAGATCATACATCCCGAAACGCCGGATTACAGCGTCGTTTCGCTCATCATAATCGCGGTAGCGGTCCTTGCGAAGATCGTCCTCGGGCGTTACGTCAAAGCCAAAGGGAAAAAAGTCAATTCCGGCTCGCTCATAGCGTCAGGGTCGGACGCGATGTTCGACGCGATCCTCTCGTCGTCGGTGCTTGCCTGCGCCGTGATATTCATGCTTTCGGGAGTCTCGCTCGAAGCCTACGTAGGCGTCGTGATCTCCGCTTTTATCGTTAAATCGGGTATCGAAATGATGATAGAAACACTCAACGAGATCTTAGGCGTCAGAGCGGATAAGGAGACGACATCGACGATAAAAGCCCTGCTGAACGAGGAAGAAGAAGTCCGCGGAGCGTACGACCTTATCATGTACAACTACGGACCCGACAAAAACCTCGCCTCCGTACATCTCGAGCTTCCCGACACGATGACGGTCGAAGAGGTCGACGAGCTGACGCGGCGCGTCGAGGCGAAAGTCTACAAAGAGACCGGCGTTATTCTCGTCGGAGTCGGAGTTTATTCCTACAACACGAAAAACGACGAGGCGGCGGCGATTCGTTCAAAGATCCTTGAGATCGTGATGAGCCACGACTGGGCGCTCCAGCTTCACGGCTTTTTTGCAGACACCGAGCGAAAGACCATGCGTTTCGACGTTGTAATGAGCTTTGACGTCGATCGCAAAGAAGCTCTCGAAACGCTTTATGCCGAGACCAAGGCGGCGTTTCCCGACTATACCGCGCAGATAGCGCCGGACGTCGACGTTTCTGATTGAATTCGATAATTTATCAAACCGCACATTATTAAAGGAGATGGAACAATGATCTTTTTTCGTTCCGACTACAGCCAGGGAGCGCATCCGGACGTTCTCGAAGCGCTTATAAAAACAAACGCGGAGCACACTGACGGCTACGGACTCGACCCCCATTGTGAGAGAGCCGCAAAGATGGTAAAAGACTTTATAGGACGCGACGATTGCGGAGTACATATGATGGTAGGCGGCACTCCCACGAACGTCGCCCTCATCGCGGCGGCGCTGCGTCCGTACGAATCGGTCATAGCGCCGCGTACGGGACATATATACATCCACGAAACGGGAGCGGTCGAAGCAACGGGACACCGCGTCGTCGCGATGAACGGAGTCAACGGAAAGCTGACTCCCGAGCTGATCGACCTTGCGCGCGATGAATTCGAGGACGAGCATACCCCCCTGCCCCGCCTCGTTTATATTTCCCAGCCGACCGAAACGGGCTCGATATACAGCAAAGCGGAGCTGACGGCGATCTCCGAAAAGTGCAAAGAAAAGAATATGCTTCTCTATATCGACGGCGCGCGCCTCGGAGTCGCTTTGACCTGCAAGGATAACGACACCACGATAGAGGAACTCGCCGCCCTCTGCGACGCGTTCTATATCGGCGGAACGAAAAACGGCGCCCTGTTCGGCGAGGCGCTCGTGATTTTCGATCCCGATACCGAAAAAAACTTCCGCTTCTTTATGAAACGTCAGTGCGGTCTGCTTGCGAAAGGACGCCTTATAGGAGTCCAGTTCGAGGCGCTTCTCGAGGGCGGACGGGAAAGTGCTTTTTACAAAATAGCAAAAGAGATGAACCGTACCGCCGACAGACTCAAAGAAGGTCTGAAAGCGCTCGGAACGGAGTTTTACTCCGAATCGCAGACCAACCAGCTTTTCCCCGTTTTCACAAAGAAAGTCAAAGAAGAACTTGAAAAGGACTTTTTCTTCCATCAGTGGGCGCCCGAGAAAAACGGCAAAGTTCCCGTCCGGCTCGTGACTTCATGGGGAACGACGGACAAAGAAGTCGACGCGTTCCTCAACAGGGTAAAAGAACTGACGAAATAAAGCATAAGAAAAACGGCGATCGCTCGCCGTTTTTTGTTTTGCTAAGCCGTCATTCGATGGTCAGAATGTCAGAAAATCCGGTGACCTCGAATATCTCGTTCACGGTCTCGTTTACGCCCGTCACCTTCATTTTGCCTTTGGTGTTCATCTTTTTCTGCGACGAGAGCAGAACGCGAAGACCCGCGGAAGAAATGTATTCGAGATTTGTAAAATCAAACGTGAGTTCGGTCACGCCTTCGAGGTTTTCGGAAACGAACGCCTCGAGTTCGGGAGAAGTCACGGTGTCGAGTCTTCCTTCGACAGCAATCGTAAGTGAGCTTCCGTTCAGAGTTTTATTGAGAGTCATTTTTATTCTTCCTTTCGTATCAGAATTTTTTGAAAACCGTCATTTCGACGCTGTTGTCCGCTATACCGATCTTGACTTCGTCCGCGATGTTCGCGATGACCGACTTTTCAAGTTCGTCCCACTCCTCTTTCGGAGTTTTTCCGCTTTCCACGCTCGCGCGGTATGCGTTGAGAGACCACATTCCCGCCGCCTCGACGGTCAAAGCGCCGAGATCTGCGCCGCTGTGTTCAAGTCCCGCGGTATAGAACAACGGAAGTCCCTCGTCAACAGGCTCTATCGCGCGTTCAAACAGATCGCGGAGTTTGCCGAGTATTCCCTTTGCGGTTGCGTTTTTACCGGACGTAGACGCCGAAAGGAGCTTCTTTCTCAGCTCTCCGGTCATCCGCGCCTCGGCTTTGAGATGGAGTTCAAACGTTCCTTCGTCGTCTTCGATCCAGAAATCCGCCTCGCGCTCGCCGGTCAACGCTCTCATCATACCCATCATTTCCTCGGTCAGAAGACGGAGATGCATGGCGCTTTTCTTTTCAAGACCCTTGAAAGCGGCGACTTTTTCAGCCTGCTTCAGCGCCTCGTCCGTTCCTGCTCCTTCGTTTGTCACGTGAATGACGTCAGATCTCATATCATTGTTCCTTCCGTAATTTGGTTTGCATTATTGAACGACCTTCGCTCCCGAAAAAAACGGAGCCTTGATCCCGTTTACTATTATATCCCTACACGACGCCGAACGCAAGTGGAAAAAGCTATTTTTTGAAAAAACATTATATTTTTGTTTCAAACGCCGCGTCGATACGCCACTCAGCGTCTTTCAGTATCCCTTCCACGTCCGAGCCTATAATATCGAGTCCCTCCGCCGAAAAAAGTTCTACGCGCGGGATCGAATAGAACCCCTCCGCAAGCGATTTGACGTATCCGTAGCCGAAGGAGTAGTCGAACACAGGTCCGCCGGACGTCGTGACGTAATATAATTCCTTCGCGCGGCAAAGTCCCTGAGGCACCCCCTCCGGAGTGTACCGGAACGTCAGTCCCACTACGTTTATCTGCTCGAAGTACTGCTTGAGCGCCGCCGGAAAAGACAGATCCCAGAACGGAGCCGCTATGACGATGCTGTCTGCCGACGCGAAGAGTCGCGCGAGACCGAACATAGGCGAATCGAACAGCCGTCGAGAGATAAGCTCGTCCCTCTTCTCAATAAAATCTCCGTCGACCGACGGAATATCAACGTCGGAAAGACGAAGTTCGGTTTGATCGTTTCCTAACTTTCCGAGCAGATGACGGGCGAGTCTTTCGGTCCTCGATCCCTTCCTGACGCAGGCGTTTATAAATAAGGTCATAATAATTCTCCCGTATTCTTGCGTTACTGTATTTTACCACCGTTTTCCTCCGATTTCAAGAGGAATAAGTCGAACGCGCCGAAAAAGTTTTTTGCAAACTATTGATATTCTCCCGGGATTTTGATATAATTAAATATCATTTTTCTTAAAAAGGAACGTCGGACATGGTCGAGATCAAAGAAGTTAAGACAAAAAAAGAACAAAAAGACTTTGTGCGTTTTCCGCTCGAGCTGTACAAAGGCAACAAATACTTCGTACCTATGCTTTACAGCGGAGAATTTGACATTTTCTCCCCCGACTACCCGTTCAACAAGGTCTGCGACACCGTTTGTTTCGTCGCGTATAAAGGCAAAAAGACCGTCGGCCGCATTCAGGGGATAATCCAGCGGGAGGCGAACGAAAAGTGGGGACAGAAGCGCGTCCGCTTCACGCGTTTTGACTCGGTTGACGATACCGAAGTCTCGTCCGCTCTGTTCAAAGCGGTCGAGGATTGGGCAAAAGCGAAAGGAATGGAAGAGTTCGTAGGTCCCTTGGGGTACTCTGACCTTGAACGCGAAGGGCTTCTGATCGAAGGCTTCGACCAGATGCAGACGTTTGAGGAACAGTACAATTACGCGTATTATCAAAAGCTCATCGAGGACTACGGCTTTGAAAAGGACGTCGACTGGCTCGAACATATGCTCTTTGCTCCTACGTCCGACGGCGAGATGATCATAGAACTCGCGCAAAAAATGCTCAACAGATACGAACTGAGAGTATATCAGGCGTCCTCGATCAAAGAGATCATAGACAGGCATATAGCAAAAATATTCGACCTGATAGAAAAGACTTACGCACGTCTTTACGGCACGATGCCGCTGAACGACGAGATCGTAAACAACTACATAAAAGATTTCAAGCTTATCGTCCGTCCGCAGGATATACTGATGATCTACGACAAGGAGGAAAAACTCGTCGGCTTCGCCCTGATGTTCCCCTCAATTTCCGACGCGGTCAGCAAATCGAACGGACACATCACTCCGCGTTTTCTGTATAACTTCTTGAAGAGCAAGCGCAATCCGAAGGTGATAGACCTCGGACTCATCGGCATCCTGCCGGAATACGAGCCGAAAGGTGTCGCCGCCATAATGATCGGACTGCTGATGAAAATGCTGAAGGAAAGCGACCTTGACCACCTCGAGACCAATCTGATGCTCGAGGACAACCACCACATTCTCAATCTGCTGAAGCGATTTGAGAAGAAGCAGAACAAACGCAGACGCTGTTTCAAAAAATCCATTTGAAAAACGGAGAAAAGCGCATGAAAAACTACGTCATCATAACCGATTCAAGCTGCAATCTCACCACCGAACAAAAGGATAAATACGGTATCGCCGCGATAGTGCCGATGCACTTCTACCTCGACGGGAAGGAGTACGACGCGAGCGGAGACTGGTCCGAGATAAGCGCCGTCGAGTATTACGACAGGATCAGGGACGGAGCGAAGGTGCGCTCTTCTCAGGCGTCGTCGTATTCTTACGAGGAGACTTTCAGAAAGTATCTCGAACAAGGCTTTGACGTTCTCTCGCTCTCCTGCGCGGAGGCGCTTTCAAGCTCGGTCAAGGAAAGTATCGCGGCGGCGAAAAGACTTGAAAAAGACTTTCCCGACGCAAAGATATACTGCGTCGACACTTACAATTGCTGTTATTCGCTGGCAATGCTCGTTATTGAGGCGGCAAAACGCCGCGACGCGGGCGGAACCATCGACGAAGTACGCGACTGGGTGACGGAAAAACGCGCCTGCTTCAATGAAGTCGGCACGGTAGACAAGCTGACCTATCTTCGCAACGCGGGACGCGTCGGAGGCGCGGCGGCGTTCTTCGGAGGAGTATTCAGCGTTAAACCCATCATCGTTTACGACGAGACCGGTCACAACAACGCCTTTGAAAAGGTGCGCGGAAGACGCGGCTCGCTCGAAAGAGTCGCCGATCTTATCAAGGAATACGCGGATATCGACGCGAACAGGCATATCTGTATCGCTCACGCGAACTGCCTTGAAGACGCGAAAACGCTCGGAGAAATGGTAAAAGAGCGTTTTGCGGGAAAAGAAATACATTTTGAATACGGCTTCATCGAACCGGGCATCGGCTCGGCTGTCGGCCCGGGAACGATAATCGTAGGCTTTTTCGGAGATCCGCAAATGCGTACGCTCGGCAAATAAAGCGCAAAAACACAGCGCCGGAGGGGTGTTCTCTCCGGCGATATTTCAAACGGTATGAAAAAGAGCGAACTTGTTTCAAAATTCGGACGCGACGACATTACGAAAGTAGTCCTGTCGCGCATACTCGACCTCTGCGAAAGGTGCGATACGCAAAACGTACTGACTTCAAGCGGCTTTCTGACGTCCGGCGAACGCGCCGCGGCGGAAGATATGCTGCGTTATGACGGGCGTAATAACGTCTTCTTTTTCGGCGGATACCACGAGGCGGAGCGCGTCTGCGCGGTCTTTCTGCCGGAATACGTCGAACGGGATCGGTTGTAAGAGACCCCTTCCCTTGCGGAGATAGAGTTCATCGAAGCAAAAGTTGGCAAGTTCGACGAGGAGTCCGCCGCGTTCACGCACCGCGACGTACTCGGAAGTCTTATGACGCTCGGGATCGAACGGCGCGTCGTAGGCGACATCTATGCGTCGGGCGGAACGACCGTTTTCGCCGTAAAGTCATCGATAGCGGAGCATATAGTGTCGTCCCTCGACCGGATCGGGCGTTATTCCGTCAAAACTTCACTCTGCCCCGCCGAAAAAATGAAGTCTTCCGTCACGTTCGAGGAAGGCAGAGGGAGCGTATCCTCGCTTCGGCTCGACGGAGTACTCGCAGAGATATTCGGTCTTTCCCGCTCCGCGGCGGCGGAAGCGGTGAACAGCGGCGGAGTCACGCTCAATTCACGGGAGACGGGCAAGCCGGATGCGGAGATAAAGGACGGCGACGTCATCGCCTGCCGCGGAAAAGGCAAAGCGGTCTTCGTCACGACCGACGGAAACTCCCGAAATAGACAGACGGAGGAAAAGAATATGAGAAAATGCGCCAACTGCGGAAGTATCATCCCAGATAACTACGACTACTGCCCCGAGTGCGGCGAGACACCTTTGGCATACGAGGCGGTATGCCCGAACTGCAACAGCGGCGACGCCACCGAGATTGCGCGTTCGGAAGGAAATGTGAGCTTCGGTTTTCTTTTCGGGCTCTTCGGAAAGAACGTGTCGACCGGCGGGAAGATCGTTTATAAATGCAACTATTGCGGAAACGTATTTAAGGTTAAATATTGAAGAAACTCGCTCCTCTTTGAAAAACGGGACAACCTGTTTTTCAAAGAGGAGATTTTTTTCAACAAATCCTTTTTTTCATCTTGACAAACGGAGGCAATGATGATACAATATCAAAGTCAGCAGATGCGGATTTAGCTCATTTGGTAGAGCGCGACCTTGCCAAGGTCGAGGTGGCGGGTTCGAGCCCCGTAATCCGCTCCAACAATGCGAACGATCTCCAAGGGCTCGAAAAGGAGGGAGTTCGCGGAGCGAACGGAAGCAAAAGGCTCCGGTGGAGCGTTTTGCGCCGACGAGGGCGTGTAGCCTGCGGAGCAGGCGTAGCGAGCCCCGTAATCCGCTCCACAATACGGCGCCATAGCCAAGCGGTAAGGCAGAGGTCTGCAAAACCTTTATTCCCCGGTCCGATTCCGGGTGGCGCCTCCAAAACAAAAAGCACTCCTTGTGAGTGCTTTTTGTTTTGGAAATGCTATCGGTGAAGAAGACCCATCACGCCGCAAAACATAGTTAAAAAGCCGAACCGAATATTCAGCGGCGGGACCCGGGTCGTACCCCCGACTGAGCGAAGCGAAGGGCGAATTCCGGGTGGCGCCTCCAGAAAAATCCACGCTTCGGCGTGGATTTTTCAGTGAAATTCGCCTTCGGCGAGTGAAATATGGCTTCGCCATGTGAAATAGCTTCGCTGTGAAATATTTGCTTCGCAAATGTTAAGGGGCGAATTTCATTTCACTTTGCGGCAACGCCGCAAAATTTCACATTCGGCGCAAGCCGAATATTTCACGAGGCTGTAAAAAAACAGTCGTGAAAAAAGCGAGACACATCAAAAAAGGTGTGTCTCGCTTTTTTGTTCAATAAAAAAGATAAAACAGCCTCAAAACAA
>CACZZA010000033.1 GCA_902785485.1 uncultured Ruminococcus sp.
CACACGACTTCGACCACGGCGCCACCGGAAAGCCCCACGCGCGGAACGCCGCAATCATCTCCGAATGCGAAGCGAACCCGTCGCATCCGACACCGCCCGCGTTGTAGATAACAACATCCAGGGGACGCTCCGCCGTCACTCTCGCGTCCTGCTGCTTCAAGGACCCCGCACAGGCATTGCGCGGATTCGCGAACTCCTCCAGCCCCGCGGCAGCCTGCCGCTTGTTAAGCTCCACGAACCCCTCGCGTGTCATGTACGCCTCACCGCGCACCTCTAGCGTCTTTGGCGCCGTCGGCGGCAGCACCTGGGGAATTGTCTTGATTGTCCGCGCATTCGCCGTAATGTCATCCCCTACGCGCCCATTCCCGCGCGTCGCCGCCCGGACGAGAATCCCGTTCTCGTAACGGAGCGACAGCGACACACCGTCGATCTTCGGCTCGACGGAATATTCCGCCGTCCCGTTCTTATCGAGGAACGACCTCAGTTCTTCAAACGAAAAGACGTCCGTAAGGCTCCCCATCGGGACGTCGTGACGCACCTTTTCAAATTTGTCGAGCGCCTTGCCTCCGACCCTCTTTGTCGGAGAATGAGGGTCCGCGTACTGCGGGTACTCTTCCTCGAGCGTTTCAAGCTCGCGGAAAAGCATATCGTACTCGTAATCGCTGATCTCGGGCGAATCGTCGACGTAATAGCGTTTGCTGTGATAATCGAGGAGTTTTATGAGTTCTTTTATCCTTTGTTCCTGTTCTGTCATGTTATCTTCTTCCGATCTTAACCTTTTTTGCAATGCAAAAAAGCGTTTTTTGAAAAGTTGATATATATGTTAAATATTATTCATTGACAAAGTTTTTCCAATCTGCTATAATAATACCATAAACAAACCAAATTTGCAATATTATTATTTTCAAATTGCAATTTAATATGAAAAGAGGTCTTTTTTCATGAAAACAAAAGCGGTAAGACTTTACGGCGTGAACGACCTTCGTCTTGAAGAGATCGAGCTTCCCGAGATCAAAGACGACGAGATCCTGTCGCAGATCATCTCGGACAGTGTTTGTATGTCATCCTATAAAGCGACTATCCAGGGCGCTTCTCACAAGAGAGTCCCCAACGACGTCGCCGAGAACCCCGTCATCATCGGTCACGAGTTCTGCGGAAACATCGTCAAGGTAGGCAAAAAATGGCAGGGCAAATACAAAGAGGGCGCGAAGTTCTCCATCCAGCCCGCTATCAACTATAAAGGCTCGCTCGCGGCTCCCGGATATTCCTACTCCTACTGCGGCGGCGACTCGCAGTACGTCATCCTCCCCAACGAAGTAATGGAGATGGACTGCCTGCTCGAGTATAAGGGCGACGCTTACTTCTACGGCTCCGTTTCCGAGCCTATGAGCTGCATCATCGGCGCGTATCACGCGCAGTACCATACGACCAACGGAGTTTACGTCCACGAAATGGGCATCAAAAAAGGCGGTTGCCTCGCGCTTATGGCGGCGGCGGGTCCGATGGGACTAGGAGCCATCGACTACGCGGTCCACGTAGACCCCCGTCCTTCCGTTGTCGTCGTCACCGACATCGACCCCGTCAGACTCAAGAGAGCCGCGGAGATCATCACCGTCGAAGACGCAAAGAAAAACGGCGTTGAGCTTCACTACGTCAACACCGCCGAGCATGAAGACGCGGACGCTTACCTTATGAGCCTCACCGGCGGCAAGGGATTTGACGACGTCTTCTGCTTCGCTCCCGTCAAGCCCGTCGTCGAGCAGGCGGACAGGCTCCTCGGACGCGACGGCTGCCTCAACTTCTTCGCGGGTCCCGTCGACCCCAAGTTC
Organism: uncultured Ruminococcus sp.; assembly: GCA_902785485.1. Classification (GTDB taxonomy): domain Bacteria; phylum Bacillota; class Clostridia; order Oscillospirales; family CAG-272; genus RUG13077. The sequence continues at coordinate 1,830 of CACZZA010000033.1, forward strand.
TCCGCTATGTTCAACTTCTACGACGTACATTACAATTCCACCCACATCGTAGGAACGAGCGGCGGCAACACCGAAGATATGATCGAGTCCAACACCCTTTCTCATTCCGGCGTGATCAACCCCGCTTCCATGATCACACACGTGGGCGGGCTCAACACGGTCGTTGATACCGTTCTCAACCTTCCCAAGATTCCCGGCGGAAAGAAGCTCATCTACACCAACAAGGATATGCCCCTCGTGGCTATCGCCGATTTTGCCGAGCTCGGAAAGACCGATCCCTTCTACAAGGATCTCGCGGAGATCTGCGGCAAGAACAACGGTCTGTGGTGCGTTGAAGCCGAGAAATACGTTCTTGCTAACGCAAAGAACATCTGAAAATAGGCTGACGAAATGCAAAAGAGCCTGCGGATAACTCTGTCAGGCTCTTTTCCGTTCTCTTTTCATTTTTCGGGAGGATATGCCTCAAGGCGGTGTATCTTCATTCCCTTTTCCGAAAAGTTCTTTTCGTATTCGGTCATGATATTGTCCGCGGCGTATTCGCTGTTGTGCAGATCGTACGTTACGCGATCGACCTTCCACCCCGCTTCGGCAAACTCCGACAGCGAAAACTCGAACAGTCCCGCGTTGTCGGTCTTGAAACAGACCTTTCCGCCCGGACACAGCAGTTTTGCGTATTCCGCGAGAAAATCCCGGTATGTCAGGCGGCGTTTATAATGTCTTGCCTTCGGCCACGGATCCGAAAAATTGAGGTAGATCACTTCCGCCGTGCATTCTCCGAGCCTTTCGCACAGCTCCTTTGCGTCGCAGTTGATAAATCTTACGTTCGTAAGTCCGTTCGCCTTGACTTTTTCCGCGGCGAGCATAACGACGTCCCGCACGCGCTCGACGGCGACGTACCGTCTTTCGGGATATTTCAGCGCGTTTCCGACGATAAAATTCCCCTTTCCACAGCCGATCTCAAGGTATATCCCCTCGAGTTTTTCAGGCTTTTCGTCGAGAAAAAGATCGCTGACCGCTTCAAGTCTTTCCTCTCCGTGTTTCTTTTTTCTCGTTCTCATCTTGCAAAATCACTCCGACTTGGTGTATAATATATCCGGTTCATTTATAATAGCACATTCCGACCGTAAAAACAAGCGATTTTTTCACTTAAAGAGTAAATAATAAGCTATATAAAGGAGGGATCCTCTTCAATGGACAAAAATCTGTTTCTCAGAACGTTGAGAACCCGTCTTGTAGAGATGAATCTGCCCAAAGAAACCGTCAACAAGCATCTTGACGCTTTTATCAAGCTGTTCGACGGAAAAAGTCCCCAACAGATCGACACGATAATCAAGAGCGTAGGCGGTCCGGAAGGCGCATACAAAGGTATTTACAACCTTGAAATGAAAAAGCTCGACAACCGCATCAGCGCAAACATAGCAAAGTCCGAGCCAGAAGACCGGAACAGCGATAAAAACGAAGAACAGAGCGAGATCGCGGTCGAGGTCGATTCTAAAGCTTTTGAAGAGGCGGCGGAAGAAGAAAAGCGTCAAAACACTCAGGAGCCAATACTGAATTCCGGAAAAAGCGCCGAAAGTGAAAACTCGGAGCCGTCTCCGGACTCAACGATGGTCAGGACCAAACCCATTGAAGAGACCGTTCCGGATTCCGACGCGTTTCTCGAATACCCCGTCGAAGTCCCGGATATATACACAAGATTTACCAACAAGGTCTGGGGAGTCAAAGAAAACGCCGAAAAGAAAGGCGATAACAAATACAAGATCTATACCGCTCTTATCGATATAGCCGCGCTCCCGCTGATCCTTGCGCTATTCCCCGTTATCGTAGTTCTCGCTTTGACGTTCTTTCTCGGATTTATAGCGGTCATAGCCGGCGGCATCGCGCTTTCGATCGCCTGCATCATCTACGGTTTGCTTCAACTTTCAAAGTCAAAAGCCATAGCGACGTACGAGATAGGACTCGGAATACTTGTTTTCGGTATAGCGATCCTGGTTTCAACTCTGTTATACAACGGCTTCAAACGTCTGTCGCCGTTTCTTTTCAAGCATTGGAAAAAACTCTTCCGCACCTTTTTCGACGTAAACAAGATCGTTTTTTCCAAAATGAAAGGAGTGTGAGACGGTCATGAAAAAAACTTCCATAGTTTCATTGATCCTTTCTGCTGTTATCATTATTACGGGAATAATCATAATGTTGCGCGGCTCGTCCAAAGCCGAGGCGGAGGGTATCGAACTTTTCAAACAGACCGCGACTGAAGACGGAGACCTCATCGAAAGGATCGACCTCGACGGACAAAATATAAGCAAGATCAATATATCGATGGGCAACACCGATATAAAAGTCCTCGGAAGCGCGGATAAGTCGTATATCGAGATCGTGAACTTTTATGCTCTCGAATACACCTCTTACGTAAGCAATAACGTGCTGACCGTGGAAAACGACTTTATCACCACACTGCTCAACCAGTTCGAGAACGGAGACCTCTCGTTCGGAGGCTTCCGCAACTATCTCAGACTCAAATCTCACAACGATCACAAGCAGATAAATATTTATCTCTCTTCGGATATGTCCGTAAAGATATTCGACATGAAGATCAAATCCGGACAGATAGAGATAAACAACATTGCCAACGCCGCCGACTACAAAATAAAGGCGAGCGACGCCGATGTTTATCTCAAAAACACGCCCAACTCCTCGTCTGTGTCTTTTGACGTTGAAAAAGGAAAGGTCGTTGTAGACCGCACCTTAGCGCCGAGCATAAATATCAAAATGGGAGACGGAAACGTCAACCTTACGACTCCCGAGGGCGCGGCTTTCAACTACCGCGTAAAAAGCGAAATGGGCAAGGTCCTTGTCGGCGGACAGGATTTCGGTAACGCATATGATGCGAATTTCGACGCGGCGACCGGAAACGTCGTTATCGACGTCAAAGTCGGAGACGCGGTGATCACCACCGGCGCTTCCGCTCCCGAACCGTCTGTCGAAAACGACTCGGAAAACACCGAGGAAACGGCCGATCCCGAACAAAAAGAAAACGAAGAAAATCCGGATTGACCGCTTTTACTGAATAAAACACCTCAAATAAGGCAATATTATCATCAAACAATCCAAAAGCAAGGAGTTTGATGATATGCTTGACAGGATCTCACTTATCGTTCTGATCATAGGAGGAATAAACTGGGGCAGCGTTGGTCTGTTCAAATTCGACATCGTAAGCTGGTTGTTCGGAGGACAGGGCGCAATTCTCAGCAGGATCATTTACACGCTTGTCGGACTTTCGGCGCTGTGGTGTATTTCCCTTCTGTTCAGAAGCAGAGACAACGACGAGATTTTTGAAGACAGGACAAGATAACGGAACGACTGCCGCTTTATGCTCACAAAGCCAAAGCGGCAGCCGTTTTTTATACATAATCTCCGGAAGAACCGATATAGTCCGACGGACTTTTGCCCGTGTATTTCTTGAAATTACGCCAGAAAGTGGTGTAGTCGGGAAATCCGTTTTCCTCGGCTATTTGCGACAGCCGTCCGATATCCGCCGCTTTATCGAGCTGCTTGCGGACGTTTTCGATCCTGCAGCGGTTAAGTAATTCGGTAAACGTGGTCTGCATCTCCGTTTTGAGTAAACGTTCGAGCTGTCTCTGCGATACGAAAAGCTCCGCCGCCAGATCGGCGGGCGTCGTCTCTTTCGAGTAATTATCCTCAATAAATTTGAATATTTCGGCGAGAATGCTTTTCCCGCTCTTTTTTTCGTTTGCCGGAAAAGGAATTTCCGATACCCGTTCAGTTTCTCTCAGACGTGAAAAGAGTTCGACCATAACGTCGGAAATACGGTTTTTCAAAACGGTCTTTTCCTCGTACGGACGAAGACGCCCGTTCCCGCCGCGCAACGAGGAAAGCGCCGAAACGAAATCGGGAACGACGGTATTGTCAGAAAGTGATGACAGCAGCGCGGAATAATCGTCGAACGCGTCTCCGTCGCCGGATCTATTCAAATCGAACAGCAGACACACGCGCTCGGCGCCGTCGCTTTCGGAATAGAACGAATGATAGACGAGCGGACGGATCAAAAGCGCCGACGGGGAAAGAACCCGCAGCACGGAGCCGCCGGAATAAAAGTCGAAGCTGCCTTTTTCAAATAAGTGAAGCTCGTAACACGGGTGACAGTGAAGCACCTGCCATCTCGTTCCGTGAGAACGGTAAAAGCCGCTCTGCAGGTGAACGGTAAACACGGCGTTCCCCGCTTCGAAGGAAAAAGAAAAAATATCGGCGTTCATACAAGCGACTCCTTATTGCATAAAACGACAGGACCGACCTTAGAATTGTCATCTGCGGATATTTACTTTACGGACGGTTGTTTTATAATAGAATCAGAAGTTGTGAGACGTTTACCGCGATTTTGACAGTCTGCTCCTACGACGATCAGTTTATCACAACCGTTCGCAAATTGCAATACCGAAATGAAGAAAGAAGGTCGAAAGTTATGTTTATCGAAAAAAAGTACAGCGGGATCACCGTACCCGTGGTGACTCCCGTAGACAAAAACGAAAACGTTGACGAAGAAAGCTACCGCAAGGTGATCGAGCACTGTATACTCGGCGGAGTTCACGGCATATTCGCGGCCGGAACGCTCGGAGAGACGATGGCTCTTACACAGTCGGAAAGAGACCGCGCGATACGTATCGCGGCGGATCAGGCAAAAAACAGAGTCAAGGTCTTCGGCGGAGTTATGGACACGTCTGTCAGACGCGTCGTCGAGAACATTAAAAGGATCGAAGATTCAGGCGTCGACGCTGTCGTCATCACTCCCGTTTTTTACGACAGACACACTTCCCAGGGCGAGATCATCCGCTTGTTCGAAGCGGCGGCAAAAGCGACAAAACTTGATATCCTCGCTTACAATATCCCGACCTTTGTCATTGAAAAGATCGAGCCCGCGACAGTCGTCGAGCTGTCGGGCATCGACAACGTAAAAGGATACAAGGACAGCGCAGCTGTATTCAACGACACGGTCAAAGTGCTCGACGCGCTCGCCGGAGATCCGGATTTTTCCGTTCTGTCGGGAACTCCCGTACAGTATATAGGCTCGGCGATACTCGGATGCGACGGCTGCGTCCCGAGTATGGCGTCTGTGTTTCCGAAGGTCTTCCGCTATGCTTACGACGTGACAAAAGCAGGAGACACGGAAGGTATGAAAAAAGCGAACGGGTACATACTTAAAGCCGGTTCGATCTACGGAGGAGCAAAAAACGGCACCGCCGCGGTAAAATACGCCGTGTCAAAACTCGGTCTATGCCGTCCCGACGTAATCTCCCCTGCCGACCCGGTATCGGTCGCAGAGGCAAAGGTCATCGACGAAAGGCTCGCAGCGTGCGAAAAACTGTTCGGCAAAGCCGGACTTTTATAAAAAGGTGGGATCGCTATGAAAGTCGACTTGCAAAAATACGGCGAACTGTGCCGTGAGATAATGAATAAAAACGGTCTGCGTCCTAAGGTCACCGAACAGCTCAGCGACTGTATGATAATGACAGACCGCTTCGGCATCTGGTCGCACGGGACCGTGAATCTGGCAAAATATATGAAAAAACACGCTGCAGGCGGTTTTATCGACGTTGATCCGGAAGTGACGGACGAGGGACACACCTGGCTTCGCCTCGACGGAAAGAACGGATTCGGAATGTACAACGGCAGGATCGCCGTTGATATGGCGATCGAAAAAGCAAAGACCGCGGGGATGGCTTTTGTTACCGTAAAAAACAGCGGCCATTTCGGAGCGTGTTCCGTATACACCGTTTACGCCGCAGAAAAGGGTTACCTTGCGATCGCTTTGAGCAACACCAACAAAAATATGTGCGTTCCGGGCGGCAAAGGCAACGTAATAGGTAATTCGCCCGTGTCATACGCGCTTCCCCGCTCGGGAGCGCATCCGATATTTATGGATATCGCGCTGAGTCAGGTCGCGAAGCTCAAGATCGTCGACTATCAGAAAAAAGGGCTTGAAGTTCCGCTCGGATGGGCTGTCGATGCCGAAGGACTCCCGACGACAAAACCTCAGGGAAACTCGTTCTCACTCTGCCCTATGTCCGCGCACAAAGGATACTGTCTCTCGTTCTTCGTCGAATATCTGACCGCCGTTCTCTCAGGAGGGATCCTTTCCCCGACGAGCTGGCTTTTCGGACCCGAGGAGTCTTCACCCGGACTGTCACACAGCTTTTTCATTATGGACGTACGAAAGATCGCGGGAGAAGAACTTTTTGACAGAACTGAGAGTTATACCGAATGTATCGTTTCTTCGCCGAAAGCGGCGGGCAGCGATAAGATATACTATCCGGGAGAAATAAACTGGATAACCTTTGACAAAAGCGCCGAAGAAGGACTCGATCTTCCCGGATCCACAGCCATGTCCGTCAGCGAACTTGCCGAGAAAAACGGGCTGTCGCTCGAACGCTGCGTCATAGAATGAAATGAAAAGAGGTATTATCATGAAGATGTTGATCGGAGGAAAAAAAGTCGATTCCTTCAGCGGAAAAGTGATAAACAACATAAACCCGGCGACCGGAGAGACCGTCTGCACGGTACCGGAGGCGTGCGAAGAGGATATCGAGCTTGCGCTTTCCAACGCCGTGAAGGGGCAGAAGGAATGGAATGCGATCCCCTTCCATAAAAGGATGGATATTCTCGAAAACTTTATCGGTCTGCTCGACGATAATAAAGAAGAAGTCGCAAAACAAATGTGTCTTGAGGGCGGAAAACCCATCAGGCAGGCGCTCGGAGAAGTCGGGCGCGTGCGCGACGGTTTCCACTCTTATATGGCTCAGGCGAGGACCATGTTCGGAAAGACCCTGCCCTTCGACTCTGAGGCGCGCGGAGAGGGCGATATAGTTTTCACGGTTTTCGAGCCGATCGGACCCGTAGCATGTATCTGCGCGTTCAATTTTCCCGGCGTACTGTTCAGCCACAAGGTAGGAGCGGCGCTCTGCTCCGGCAACGCGGCGGTCATCAAACCCGCGTCAGACACGCCCGGAGCGACGCTGATGATGACTGAGTTCCTTATCAAAGCCGGTGTCCCGGGCAACGCGGTGCAATGCATAACGGGAAAGGGCTCATTCGTCGGCGACAGACTGGTAAACGATGAAAGGATAAAGGGCGTAAGCCTCACGGGGTCGACCGAGGTCGGACTTTCAATAGCGGCGCAGTGCTCGAAACAACTGAAGCCCTGCTCTCTCGAACTCGGAGGAAACGACCCGTTCGTGATCTGCGCGGACGCGGATATCGACGAGGCGGTCGAACTGTCGTTAAGCGGCAGGATGGCTAACGCAGGGCAGATATGCTGTTCGTCAAAACGGCTTATCGTACATTCGTCGATAGTAAAGACGTTCACCGAAAAGCTCGCTTCAAGGCTTGAAAAAATGAAACTCGGCGATCCGTCGGACCCCGATACAGACGTCGGTCCGGTAATCAATGACAGAGCCGCGAACGAGATCGTAAGACAGATCGGGTTTTCCGTCAACGAAGGCTCGACCCTCGTCACCGGAGGACGGCGAGTTTATCCTCTCGGCGAGGGAAAAGGTAATTTCGTCGCTCCGACGCTGCTTGCAGACGTTCCGGAAAACTCGTCTGTCGCCACCGATACGGAGATCTTCGGGCCTGTGTTTGCGGTCATTCCATTCGACGGTACCGAAGACGCCGTACGTATCGCAAACAACACGAAATACGGTCTTTCTTCGGGAATACTGACAAACGATATCAAGACCGCGTTTTACTTTGCGCGCCGCGTAGACGCGGGTGCCTGCGTGATAGGCTCAAACGGTAACTACCGTCTGTGTCAGCAGCCGTTCAACGGACACAAGTATTCCGGCTTCGGGAGCGAAGGGTCCATGTACACGCTCAGTGAGTTTTTGAAGGTCAAGACCGTCGTAATAAAAGGCGGCCTCTTCTGAAATAAACAAGAAACGGACTTGTCACCGAAATTGCGGCAAGCCCGTTTTGTTTTTATGATCCTATTTGAACACAAAAAGGTTGAATATCAACAGTATCGCGAGAAAAGCGAAATTAAACGCGGAAAACTTTGCGAGGTACGACAAAGCCTTGCCCTTGTTGTGCTTTGTATACTCTCTGAACGTGATAAGGCTCGCGAGAGAGGCGATGAGAGTCCCCGTCCCTCCTATGTTTACACCGACGAGAAGCGATCTGTAATCGTTTGTGAACTGCGACAGGAGTATCGCGGACGGAACGTTGCTGATAAACTGGCACGAAAGCGTACTGAACAACAGAGTGTTCTTTTCGAGAAGCGACGTCAGGAACTCCCTGACGGGCGCGATCCGCGCCATATTTCCGGCAAAAACGAAAAAGAACACAAAAGTCAGAAGCAGCGGATAGTCGACCTTTGCAAGCGCTTTTTTATCGGCAAACAGAAGGACGGTGAAGATCACGGCAAGTCCTATATAATAAGGAATGAAGCGAAAGACCATCACGATCGAAAGCGCAAAAAGGACAAGATAAAGGGAAACTCTCAATGGTTCCGGTCTTATATTTTCGTTCGGGACGTCGATCCTCTCATTTCTGAAGAATATGACGCAGCACAAAGTGAACATCACGATCGAAAGGAGGAACGACGGGAGCATCACGGAAACAAACTCCCCGTCAGGGATATTGAACTTTGAGTACAAATACAGATTCTGAGGGTTGCCGAACGGAGTCAGCATACCTCCGAGGTTCGCGGCGATATTCTGCAGGATAAACAGTACCGCCATATACTTTTCTTTACCGGAAACCTTAAGAACGTAAAAGCCCAAAGGAAGGAAGGTCAGGAGCGCCATGTCGTTGGCTATCAGCATCGAACCTATGAAGGTAACGTAAACGAGAGCAAGAGCGCAGAGGCGCATCGTCTTGAATGTGCGCACCACACGGAGCGCGAGCCAGTAAAAGAACCGCACATTGCGCAGAGCGCAGACGACGGCAAGCACCGAAAACAGACACGCAAGCGTCTTCAGATCGAAATATCCGGCATACTGACTGTCGAACGGTATGATAAAGACCGTGACTGCCGCCGCAATGAGGGCAATAAACATAACGGCGTTCTTTTTTATAAATTCTCCCGCAAAACGAAAGACAGAAGCTGTTTGCGTAAAAAATCGCCTCCGAAAAACCAGAACTTGATAAAGGAAAAATATAGTTGAAAAAACCCCGCTGACGCGAGGTTTTTTCTGGCGCGCCCAATAGGATTCGAACCTACGACCTACCGGTTCGTAGCCGGGCACTCTATCCACTGAGCTATGGGCGCGTTTCTTTGTACTCGATTATATTACCACAACAACGGGTCGTTGTCAAGACGTATTTTCATTTTTCTTATCATATTTTTTGGCTGTTCAAAATAGAAAACAATTTGAATATATTCGCTTTATTTGTATATATATTCAGCATAAAACAACAATAATTAACAACAGGTTAGATATTGTCACGGACTATTTTGTGCAATATTCACTATTTTTTTGTTTTTTTAAGAATACTATTGCATTTTTTATCGTTATAAGTATAATTGATAACGTAATAAAAATTTACTGAGAGGTACATCATCATGAAAAAAACACTTTCACTTATCCTTTCGTTACTAATGCTTCTTACCGTTTCGGCGTTCGCTCTTTCTTCGTGCGGAGACAAGACCGAGGAGACCGGAAAAGGCAAACTCGTTATGGCTACAAACGCGGAGTTCCCTCCTTATGAATTCAAAGAAGGCGACTCTTTTGCCGGTATCGACGTTGAGATCGCAGGTCTTATAGCCGACAAACTCGGTCTCACTCTTGAGATCCAGGACGTCGAGTTCGGCTCTATCATCGGAGGAGTCCAGACCGGAAAATACGACATGGGCATGGCGGGAATGACCGTCACCGACGAACGCAAAGAAAACGTCAATTTCTCCGACACCTACGCTATCGGAATTCAGTCCGTCATAGTTACGGAAGACAGCGAATACAAGTCGTTTGAAGACTTTTACACCGAGTTCGACGCAGACGGAAATCCGAAAGAAGTCAAAGAAGGTATCAAGATCGGCGTTCAGCAGGACACCACAGGCGACATCTACTGCTCCGACGAACCCGCTAAATGGGGATTCGGCGAAGAAAACGTCATCCGTTTCAAGACCGGAGCGGACGCCGTTCAGGCGCTCAAGACCGGCAAAGTTACCGCCGTCATCATCGACAATGAACCCGCTAAATCATACGTTGAAGCGGCTGGCGGACTCAAGATACTCGAAGGTCAGTACACCGAAGAAGAATACGCGATCTGCGTATCCAAAGAAAACACCGACCTTCTCAACAAGATCAACACCGCTCTTTCCGAACTGAAAGAGGCCGGCGAGCTTGACAAGATAATAGACAAGTACATCAAAAGCAACTGATCGGTTAGAATAACAACACAGTAAACGGGCGTCATGATTGCCGCCCGTTTATTTGACTTATGAGGATAGATATGACAGAATGGTTTGACCGTTTCGGAAAGGATTTTCATAATATTTTTATTGAAAAAGACCGCTGGAAATGGCTTGTAGACGGACTTTTCAACACACTCAAGATCACGTTTTTCGCCGTGCTGATCGGTATAGTGATAGGCGTAGTCATCGCTACCATCCGTTCCACGTACGACAAAAACAAGGAATCCCTGAAAAAGAAAAAGGGGCTTCCCTATTACATTCTCAAAATTCTCAACGCGATATCGAACGTTTACCTCGCCGTGATACGCGGAACGCCGGTCGTCGTTCAGCTGATGATAATGTATTTCATCGTTTTCACGAGCGTCGGCGACGGTACGGTCGTCGCGATCCTCTCGTTCGGAATAAACTCCGGCGCTTACGTAGCTGAGATATTCCGCGGAGGGATAATGTCGGTGGACGCGGGACAGTTCGAAGCGGGGCGGAGCCTCGGATTCAATTACATACAGACGATGATATACATCGTCCTGCCTCAGATGTTCAAAATGGTCCTGCCCACTTTATTCAACGAATTCATCGTTCTCGTAAAAGAAACATCCGTCGCCGGTTACGTCGGCATTATGGATCTGACTAAAGCAGGCGACCTGATCAGAGGCCGTACGTTTTCGGCGTTTATGCCGCTGATAGCCGTTGCTTTGATCTATCTCGTCATCGTCTTACTGCTTACCTACCTTGACAAACGGCTCGAAAGGAGACTTCGTAAAAGTGACCATTGAAAACGACGTTATAATTAAAGTCGAAGACCTGAAAAAATCGTTCGGCAAGATCGAAGTCCTCAAAGGCATAAACGCGGAAATAAAACGCAAAGACGTCTGCGTCGTCGTCGGAGCGTCCGGATCGGGCAAATCGACGTTTCTACGCTGCCTGAACCTGCTCGAATACCCTACCGAGGGACGCATCCTGTTCGAGGGAGTAGATATTACCGATCCTTCGGTAAACATAAATACGCACAGACAAAAGATCGGAATGGTCTTTCAGCAGTTCAATCTGTTTCCCAATATGACGGTGCTGAAAAATCTGACCATCGCGCCGAGAAAGCTCCTCAAATTATCAAAAGAAGAAGCCGAGGAAAAGGCTTTTTCCTTGCTCAAACGCGTCGGCCTTGAAGACCGCGCATCCGCTTATCCGTCCCAGCTTTCGGGCGGAATGAAGCAGCGGATCGCGATCGTCCGCGCGCTCTGTATGAATCCCGACGTGATGCTGTTCGACGAGCCAACGTCGGCCCTTGATCCCGAAATGGTCGGCGAGGTGCTTGCGGTCATGAAAGAACTCGCGCACAGCGGTATGACGATGGTCGTCGTAACTCACGAGATGGGGTTTGCGCGCGAAGTCGGTACGAACGTTATCTTTATAGACGGCGGAAGGATCGCGGAGGAAGCGCCTCCGGAACAATTCTTCAACGACCCGAAAAACCCGAGGCTCAAAGAATTCTTGTCAAAGGTACTGTAATAACAAAAAACGCGAAAGTTTTCGGCTTTCGCGTTTTTAATTAAGGTTTTTATTTCCCGAGCATCATTATAAACAGTCCGCCCTGCACCGTCCGCGCCTGAAAAGAACGTTGAAGCGGTTTTTCCGTAAAATACCAGTCTCCGAACGGCACTCTGTCGGGAGTATCGCAAAGCCATTCCCACATACAATCGACCGTTCGGTCGAACAGACTTCGGTCTTTTGCGAGAAAAGCTCCCCACATCTGCCAGTCGCTCTTTGTGTAACCGCACCTCGAATCCAGCGGAAGTCCGTATTTATTGAACTTAGTCAGATAATACTCCGTCTCAAGCTCGTAAACACGCTCGGAAAACAACCCGAGTCCGAGCAGCTTGTCCCAAACGAGATTGTACTTGATACTCCAGCTCCCGTCGGAATCGAACGTCAGTTTATAATGATCTCCCGCCGCGTCAAGCGCTTCTTTTTCCCATTTTGACGCCATTTGTACGGCTGAAGAGATGTACCCGTCTCCCCCTCCGTATCCTGCTTCGTTCAGCATTTTTCCGAACGCGCCTATCGCGCATATCGCCTTGACGGATAGATTGCAATTGTGTTCGAGATGTCCGGCAAAATCGTCGGTGCAAAGCTGATCTCCGGGATCGTAACCGACATTCAGAAGATAATTCGCCCATTTTCTGAGATACGGCTCGCGTTTTTTGAAATAGTCGTAAGACCCTTCGTATTCAGAGATCGCCGCAACGCAAAGGATCATATTTCCGCATTCTTCAACTGGCATCTGGTATGACTCAGGCGTTCTTCCGTTTCCGCGGTGACGGAGATAAAAGCCGTACGCCTGACCGTTGAGGAGAGGATAAGTACCTACGTCGTGCGGAGCGAACGGATAAAGCCACAGTCCCTCGTCTATCATTCGGAAAACCGGGTCGAGCATCCATTCAACAAGGCGGGGTTCATACATAAGGAAAAGAGGCATGGAAGGATAGGTCACGTCGACAGTGCAGGCGCAGCCGTTCGAAAAATTCTCTTTCGACGCGAATATCACGTCGTCTCCGCAATATGAGAGCTTATGTCCGGCAATCGCCTGTCTGAAAGCGAGGCTTATGATCTGAGCGTATTTCGGGGAAAGCATACCCGCTTTTTTCAGTAAACCGTTCTCGAATTCTTCAACCTTTTTAAGCACGTCGCCGTATTCGTCGTATGCCATTCTCATCAGCTTTAAAAAGTCTTCTCCGTTC
>CACZZA010000034.1:0-14217 GCA_902785485.1 uncultured Ruminococcus sp.
CGGATGGGAATAATGAGCAACTCGACCGGCGTTATGAAATATTATCATCCGACTTTCCTTTACGAATCCCTGTGGAACCTCATCGGCTTTATCCTGATCAACGCGTTTTATAAAAAGAAGAAATACAACGGTCAGATCTTCTTTATGTATATGAGCTGGTACGGCTTCGGACGCTTCTTCATCGAAGGACTGCGTACCGACAGTCTTTACGTCGGACCGTTCCGCATCTCGCAGGTAGTGGGGATAGTCAGCTTCGTTTTCGGGATCGTACTGATGATCGTTTTCGCCAAGAGGAGCAAGACCCTTTCCGAAGAACACGACGCCGTTTCTTCCGTAGAGCTTTCTCCCGTTCCCGCGGAAGGTGAAGAGGCCGAGGAAAAAGAAAACGAGTCTGAGACTGTTGAAGAGACCGAAAAGACCGCCGAAAAGACCGAAGATACGAAAGAGGATACCGAAAATGGCGAAGATAATTGACGGCAAACAGACGGCGGCGGACATCCGCCGCGAGATCGCCGAGGAAGTTGAAACGATAAAAGCAAAAGCCGGCAGAGCGCCCGGACTCGCGGTCATTCTCGTCGGAGACGACCCCGCGTCGCAGGTCTACGTCCGTAATAAAGCGAAGGATTGTGAAGAGACCGGCATCTACTCCGTAGTCGAGCGTCTCCCCGCGGAAACGACCGAAGAGGAGCTTATAGCGCTTGTAAAAAAACTGAACGGAGACGAGCTGATTGACGGTATCATAGTTCAGCTCCCGCTCCCGAAGCATTTGAATTCCGAAGTGATAATAAACAATATCGCGGTCGATAAGGACGTAGACGCGTTCCATCCGTACAACGTCGGGAAAATAATGATCGGCGACTACAATATGCTCCCTTGCACTCCCGCGGGAGTCATGGAGCTTCTTTCTCGCTACGGAGTCGAAGTGTCGGGCAAGAACTGCGTTGTCGTCGGGCGCTCGAACATCGTCGGCAAGCCTCAGGCGATGCTGCTGCTCCATAAGAACGGCACGGTCACCGTTTGCCACTCGCGTACAAAAGAGCTCGCAGAGGTAACGAAAAAAGCGGATATTCTCGTCGTCGCCGTAGGGAAAGCGAAAATGATCACCGGCGATATGATAAAGGAAGGCTCAGTCGTCATCGACGTCGGCATGAACAGGGACGCCGACGGAAAGCTCTGCGGAGACTGCGATTTCGACTCCTGCGAAAAGAAAGCGTCGCTCATTACCCCGGTCCCCGGAGGAGTGGGACCTATGACACGGGTCATGCTGCTGAAAAATACTTTGTCGGCGGCGAAAAGAAAACTGAATATATAAATAAAGTCCGGGGAAACGCTTGCGGAAAAAGGGTTTTCCCGGATATTTCGGTTTTGCCCCGAAAAAACTTCCGTATTTTCCCGAAAAATCGAAAAAATCACTTGACAAATCAAAGTTCTTTGTGATATTATAATATGCCGCATAATGTACAGGTCTGAAAAAACGGGTCAAACCGTTACCTGTATTAGCGAGTTTATACCGAAAGAGAGGTGCTTTTCGTGTTTGCTGTTATCGAAACCGGCGGAAAGCAGTACAAGGTCACCGAGGGTGACGTCATCTTTGTTGAGAAGCTCGGCGCTTCTGACGGCGAGAAGGTCACTTTTGACAAGGTCCTCGCAGTCTCGAACGGAGACAACACCAACGTTGGCGCTCCTTACGTTGACGGCGCAAGCGTTACCGCTAACGTCATCAAGTCCGGAAAGGGCAAAAAAATTCTCGTTATGACTTACAAGTCCAAGAAGAACGAGAAAAAGAAACAGGGTCACAGACAGCCTTACACCAAGGTCCAGATCGAGAAGATCAACGGCTGAGCCTGAATACCCGAATTTATCATAATGATAAAATTCAAGTTTCTGAAGCGCGACGGAGTTTACTACGGGTTTGAAGAGACCGGACACGCGGGTTACGCGGAATCGGGGGACGACATCGTCTGCTCGGCAGTCTCGGCTATGACGATGCTCGTTGTGAACGCCATCGAAGTCAGCTACGCATCCGACGTAGAGTACACGATCGACGAAGACAGTACCGATATAAAGGTCGTTGCGCTCGGCGCACTTCCGGAGTATTCGGACGACGAAAAAAAGCGTTTTGCCGTCGCGGGCATCATCGAGGCGTATTTCTTACAGCTCAACGATATGCTCGAGGAGTATTACGAATACATCGACGTTACTGAATCGGAAGAATGATTTTAAGAAGGAGAGAATACCAATGTTGAGGATCAGTTTACAGTTTTTTGCTCATAAAAAAGGTGTCGGTTCCACCAAGAACGGCCGCGACAGCGAGTCCAAGAGACTCGGAGTAAAGGCCGCTGACGGCGAGACCGTTACCGCAGGCAGCATCATAGTCCGCCAGAGAGGAACTCACATCCGTCCCGGAACCAACGTAGGTAAGGGTTCGGACGACACGCTTTTCGCGACCGTCGACGGAAAGGTCAAATTCGAGACCAAGTCGCAGGGCAAAAAGTACGCGAGCGTTTACGCTGAATAATCAGAAGACCGGCGGCATCCTTCGCAAGAATCGATGCCGTCTCTTTATGCCGAAAAGGAGAACATTATGTCAAAGACCATCCTTGTAACGGGCGGAACGGGCTTTATAGGCTCGAATACCGTCGTATTACTGCTAAAAGCCGGTTATGAAGTCGTCATCATCGACAATCTTTCCAACTCCAAGAGAGAAGTTGTGGACAAGATCGAAGGACTTACCGGAAAGAAAGTAAAGTTTTACGAGAACGACATCCTCGACCGTGATGCGCTCGACCGTATATTCACCGAAAACAAGATCGACGCCGTTATCCACTTCGCCGGACTCAAGGCGGTCGGAGAGAGCGTCGCGAAACCGATACTCTATTATCACAACAATATCGAAGGCACGCTCGCTCTGTGCGAGGTGATGGCGAAGCACTCATGCAAGAACATCGTGTTCTCGTCCTCGGCGACCGTTTACGGCAAACCCGAGAGCGTACCGATCAGAGAGGATTTCCCGCTTTCAACGACGAACCCCTACGGAAGCACCAAGCTCTTTATCGAGCAGATCCTGCGCGACCTCAATACCGCCGATAACGAATGGAACGTCACGCTCCTGCGTTACTTCAACCCGATCGGCTCGGACGAGACCGGCACCCTCGGCGAGAACCCGAACGGCATCCCGAACAACCTTATGCCGTATATCGTCCGCGTCGCAAGCGGCGAATATCCGTCGCTCCGCGTATTCGGAAACGATTATCCGACCCGCGACGGCACCGGAGTCCGCGATTATATCCACGTCGTCGACCTCGCTGCGGGACACCTCAAAGCGCTCGAGCATATGGACGGCGTCCGCGTGTATAACCTCGGCACCGGAAACGGATACTCCGTCCTCGAGCTTGTACATGCGTTTGAAAAGTACAACGGAGTCAAGGTCCCGTACGTCATCACTCCCCGCCGCCCCGGCGACATCGCGGAGTGCTACGCCGACCCGACCAAAGCCTTTAAGGAACTCGGCTGGAAAGCCGAACGCGGCGTGGAAGAAATGGTCCGATCCGCCTGGAAATTCTGCTTAAATAATAAATAATGTAAAGAAAAAGCCTCCGAAGCAGTTCGGAGACTTTTTTTTATAAAAATCGTAAAAATTTTTCAAAAACCCCTTGAAGTTCAGATGAACTTGTGCTATAATTAGTCGAACCTTAAAAAGAAAAAGTATTTTTACATCCGGAGGACTTATGCCTAACAACTGTATACCGGGGACCGTAATACCGCAGGCGGGGGTCAGCGTACCTATGTTTTCGCTGCTGAAACCCATGATCGACGCGGCGGACGGACTTACTCTCGCGCAGGTCTCGTCTATAACGGGACTTGATTATTCCACGATCCAGAACTGGGTCAAGCGCGGATTTGTGGCGAAGACCGTCAACAAAAAGTATTACGGGCGCCACCTTGCGAGGATAATGATAATATCGATCCTGCGTGATTCGATGCGTATCGAAGACGTGGGCGAGCTTTTGCGCCTTGTCAACGGAGACGCGTCGGACGAGAGAGACGACTTTCTGCCTGAGCAGGACCTTTACGACGTGATGTGCGAAGTCATATACAAGACGAACGGCATAGAGGGCGAGAGCGCCATACGGGCCGTCGTCGATAAAGTGATCGACGCGCATCTGACGCTTGCGGATCCTACGAAAAAGAAAACGCTGGAAAGAGCTTTATTTGTGATGCTCTACGCCTACCGCGCGAGCGACTGCAAACGGGAAGCGGAGTTATACTTCAATCAAATGAAAGGAGCTGAATGATATGACCTGGTTCGTCAACTGGTGGGACGGTCTTACGCTGCTCCAGCAAGTATTCGCTGTCGTTGCGATCCCGTCGACGCTCATACTTGTTATACAGACGGTAATGCTCCTGTTCGGACTGGGAGGCAGCCACGGAGAGCTTGACAACGGGGAAAGCGATTTTTCCGGGATCGATACCGACGGAGACGGAGTTCCCGATTCCTTCGACATTGACGGAGACGGAGTCCCGGACGTCGGGGGAATAGACCTCGACGGAGACGGGATCCCCGACGTTCCGCACGACGTAGGACATTTTGAGGCAGGAGACCGTCACGACGTCAATACCGCCGGTCACGACGGGAGTCATTCCGGCTCGGGACTCCGCTTGTTCACTCTGCGCGGGATCGTGGCGCTGTTCGCGGTCGGAGGCTGGCTCGGAGTGATGCTTGTCGACCTCGGAGCGTCTCCGGCAGTCACTGTCATATCCGCGTTTGCCGGAGGATTTCTGGCCTTGCTGTTCTGCGCCCTTATAATAAAATGGAGCCTCAGCCTTCAGGAGAACGGTACTTTCTCGGTAAAGACCGCAATAGCCCGGACCGGCAACGTCTACATACCGATCCCTCCCGAAAGGCAGGGAAGCGGCAAGATCACGCTCAACCTCGAGGACCGTTTTCTCGAGCTTGAAGCCATGACCGACGAAAAGGAGAAGATCCCGACCGGAAAATCGGTACAGGTCGTCTCCGTCACCGATAAAAACGTGCTTATAGTGCGTTCGGTACTGTAATATCGGGAAAAAACGGCCGTCGCAATGAGACGGAAGTCCCGAGGGCGGACGGCCGAAAATAAATATAATATTCAAGGAGGAGAAACCCATGCCCGCATCTGTAATCGTTTTAGTAGTAGTTGTAGTTTTACTGCTCTTCACCATGCTGCTCGTAGTCCTTTCGAGGTACCGCAGATGTCCTTCCGACAAGGTGCTCGTCATCTACGGTAAGGTAGGCACCAATTCGGACGGCTCGACACGCTCGGCGAAGTGCATACACGGCGGCGCCGCGTTCATCTGGCCGGTGATCCAATCGTATCAGTATCTTGATCTGACTCCCATGTCGATCAACGTTGACCTTACGAACGCGCTGTCTCATCAGAATATCCGCGTCGACGTGCCCTCCCGTTTCACGGTCGGTATTTCCGTAGAACCCGGCGTAATGCAGAACGCCGCCGAGAGATTGCTCGGATTGAGACTCGCGGAGATCCAGGAACTTGCAAAAGACATCATCTTCGGTCAGCTCCGTCTTGTCATTGCGACGATGGACATCGAAGAGATCAACACCGACAGAGACAAATTCCTCGAGGCGGTATCGCATAACGTCGAGACAGAACTCAAAAAGATCGGTCTGCGACTCATCAACGTCAACCTGACCGATATTACCGACGAGTCCGGCTACATCGAGGCTCTCGGTAAAGAAGCCGCCGCAAAGGCGATCAACGACGCGAAAAAATCCGTTGCCGAAAAGAACCGCGACGGTTCTATCGGCGAGGCATACGCTCTCAAAGATCAGAGGATCAGCGTAGCCGAGTCGAACGCCCGCGCGATAGACGGTGAAAACGAATCAAAAGCCCAGATAGCGATGTCTGTTGCCGCTCTCCGTGAAAAAGAGGCGGAGGCGCAGAGGAGAGCGATCGCCGCAGAAAAGATCTCCGCGGCAAAGGCGCTCGAAGAAGCGTACGCGGCTGAACAGTCCGCGGAAAAAGCGCGTGCAGACAGAGAATTCGCCACCAAACAGGCAGACATCATCACCGCCGCAAAGATAGAAAAAGAACGCAAGGAGCTTGAAGCCGAGGCGGAGGCGGAGCAGAAGAGACGCAAAGCCAAAGGTGAGGCTGACGCCATCTACGCCACGATGGAAGCGCAGGCGCGCGGCGTTCAGGAGATCCTCGCAAAGCAGGCGGAAGGCTTTTCTAAGATCGTTGAAGCGGCAAACGGCGACACTCAGGCGGCCGTACAGCTTATGATCGCCGACAAGATCGAAGAGCTTACCCGTATCCAGGTCGAAGCCATCAAGAACCTCCACATCGACAAGATCACCGTCTGGGACACGATGGGCGGAGGCAACGGAGGAGAAGGCTCGACTACCGCGAATTTCCTTTCAAATATCATGAAGGCGGTCCCTCCGCTCTCCGAGACGATGAAAATGGCGGGTATCAAAATGCCCGAGTACCTCGGAAAGGAGATCGAAACCCCTGTCGTTCAGACCGAAGACGCCGCGGTCGAAGGACCCGCGACATCTGACGCCGAATGAGGCGACCTGATACAGCAAGAAAGGAACGATAAATGAAGAAAAATATCATTTTTATTACCGTGTTTCTTATCCTTGCGGCGCTGACGCTCGTTTTATCGGGCGTCTCGGCGCTCGGGGCGGAGGAGGATGAGTTCAGCTCTCTCCCCGTCGTCTTCGTCGCCTCGCAGACAAAAGGAAACGGCAGCGGGAATTCTCCCGAAAACGCGATCGGCAACAACGCTGATTACGGTGAACTGCTTGCAAATAAAAGCAGCAACGCGTATTTGCTCAGCGCTCTGTCCATGGCGTACGGACGTATCGAAATGACCGGAGGCACCATCGTCGTTTGCGAACCGATCACGGTCGAATGCGCGGACGCGATAAGATCCACGTCACCGGCTGAATTCAATCTTCCTCTCGAAAACTCGGACAAAAGCTTCAAGCTGACGTCCGTTTTCAACGGAGTCGACTACGCCGAAAAGAACGGAGCGAAGATCATACTCGATACCGTCGCCTGCAAGAGCGTGGGACTGAACTTCAGAGCCAGACAGGTCATCGAAAACATCACAATAGAGTATAAGTACGATACCGGAAACGGTTGGTTCACCAAAGAAAATACGACCGTACTGCTCGCGTTCGGCGGATATAAGTCCGTAGTCGGAGAGGGAGTCAAAGTCGTTTCGTCTCCCGCGACCGGCGCGGTCGAGGGAAGATACCCGACTCTCGTTGCCGGACACAGGTACTCAAACGTAAGATCCACCGATCTCACCGTCAAGTCGGGAACGTGGAGCTCCGTTATCGCCGGCGGGTACGGATATAAGAGCGAATATCCTGCGAAAGTCAGCGGAAACGCGCGTCTTGACATTCAGGGAGGCACGATAGACGCGGTTTACGGAGAAGGCGCGAACGACCCGGGCAGAGGAAAGTTTGCAAGGATCGAAGGCGCGCTCGAAATATTCATCACAGGGAACGCGAAGGTCGCTTCCGCAAACGGCTCTCCCACGAATGAACACTCTGCGAACAAAGAACTGATCTATTCTCCCGATTGCATAAACCCCGAAAACGTCAAAAACTTCGAGAACGTCACCAAGGACGGCGAGACACGTCCCCAAAGCGCGCCCGCTCCCGTGATCGTCGATCTTGTCACCCCCGACAGCATAACGCTCATCAAGGTCGAGGGAGTAGAATACTCGATCGACGGGATAAACTGGCAGACCGAAAACACGTTCGGCGCGCTGACTCCCGGAACGAAATATACCGTATACGCAAGAAAAGCGGCTGTCCCGGGCTTTTTCCCGAGCGGGTCCGTAACGTCCGAGATCACGACCGAAACGTCCGACCTCACAGACGCGGCTTTTGAAGGAAAACCCGTAGTTTATATCGCGTCGGCTCCGTCCGGAAACGGTGACGGATCGTCTCCCGGGAACGCTCTCGGAAACGCGTCCGATTACGCTTCGCTTGTCGCCTCGAAGAACAGCGCGGCGTATCAGAAAAATGCGCTCCATCTCGGGATGATGAAGCTGAAAGAGACCGGAGGAACGCTCGTTATCTGCGGTGAGCTGACGCTCGACTCCGCGGACGTTTTCAGACAGACTCCCGCGGAGTTCCAGACGACCGATAAGTACGGCGACGTTCCCGGAACTTTTACCGATCCCATCAGGATCACCTCTGTTTACGGAGAAAACGATTTCCGCGCGTCCGGCGCTAAACTCATCCTCGATCAGAACGCCTGCCAAAGCCTTAACGTACTGTTCAAGGGACCCGTGCTTATAGACAATATCACGCTCGATTTCGTTTACAGCGGCGGAACGACGTGGGATCCGGGTGAAAAAGCCACGATATATATCGAATTCAACGGTTACAAATCCGGGATCGGCGAGGGAGTCCAAGTCAATTCCGTTCCCGTCGAAGGCGGAACCCCCGGCAGACTTCCCACACTGATAGCGGGGCACAGGACCAAAGCAAGCATCGATTCCACGAACCTCACCGTAAGGTCGGGTGACTGGGAAGCGATAATATGCGGTTCTCACGGAAACGGCGAATCGAACGCCGGCGAAGTTGCCGGCAACGCAAAAGTCGCCGTCCTCGGAGGAAGCGTCAAAGTTCTTTACGGAGAACAGTATTATAATTCTTCCAAATGCAAGTATGCGCGGATAAACGGAGAACTCACCGTTTTGATCGGTGATAAAGCGAGCGTGGGAATAGCCGACGGATCGCTTCTTTCAAAGAGAGCCGACGGAAAAACCGTATATTATTCTCCTGAGGCTGTTGAAGAAAACGATATACTCAATTTTGCAAATATTATCCCCGTGACCGGATTTGAAGAAAGCTCCGATACGTTCCTTTCGTATAAAGAAAAAGACGGAGAGGCAGTCATCACGGGTATTACGGACAGAAGGTTTTCCGGAAAGATCACGCTCCCCGAATTCATTGACGGACTTGCCGTAGTCGGTATCGAAGACGGCGCGTTCGACGGCGTTTCCGGGATCACCCTGCGCGGAAAGACAGGCTCGTTCGCAGAAGAGTACGCCGAGGCGAACTCCGTCCCGTTTGAATCGACCGGCATCCTGATCATTTACGGAGACGTTAATGACGACAAAAAGGTCAACGTCTCAGACGTCGTTAGACTCAAAAGATATTTTGCCGAGTATGACTATTTGTCAAACGAGTCGACTGTCGTGATAGGTGAAGGCGCCGACGCCAACGGCGACGGAAAGGTGACTTCTCTCGACGTCGTAAGACTCAAAAAATATCTCGCCGGGTTCGATTACGCAACCGGAAGATCGGACGTGCCGCTCGGCAAGCCTCAAAGCGGTTATACCCGGAAAAAGACTCCCGATAAATCAAAACGCGATATAGTTTACGACTATATGGTCTCGATGTCCGAGGTCGTCTGGACCGCGACGAACGACATCGATACGACGGATATAGCAAAAACCCTGAAATACAGCGCGGGGGAAGAGTATCACGGTCTGCCGTATATCAACTATGACGTTGACACCGATCTTGAGGAGTTTCTCGAAGTTCTGCGCTTTGACGAAGCGAGCGGGAAATATTTTTATGACGAGACCGTGAGGAATAATATCCTCGGAAACGACTGCTCGTCCGCTGTGCTCCTGTCCTGGAAGCGTCTTGACGGCGGTATCAGCGCGACCACCACTCACGATATGTTCCCGCTCGGTTCATCTACCGGAGTTTACGCTCTCGGCGGGATCAAAGACGACGGGACCGACATTACGAGCGCTATAATCTACAATACGGGTGATACGGCATACTATGAAGCGCTTGCGCTCCTTCGTAAAGGGGACGCCGTGCTGACTCATTCCTCCACCGGTCACGTCCGTATGGCAGTTGACGCTCCGGTCGTCGTAAGGAGCGCAGGCGGCGTTATCGACCCGTACAACTCATATATCACCTGCCTCGAACAGACAAATTTCATGGACAAGACGAGGACCGACGGCGTCAAAACGACCTGGTACGTGAATCATACCTACACGTTGTCGCAATTGAGAAATTCCGGGTATATCCCGATCTCCTGCGCGGCTTTGATGACCGACAGATTCGAGCCTTATCCAGGACTTAAGATCACTTCCAAGGGTGTCACCGCCGCCGACTCACTTCCCGCGGCAACGTATCTCGAGGGAAGGATCACATCCAATTATTCGATCCAGAAGGCAACGGTGTCTGTGGAAAACCCGGAAGGGAACACGGTCTTTACGGAGAGTTACAAGCCGCTGTCTTATACGTTCGACCTCGGAAACGTCTTTTATACGTTGGATCCCGCTTCACTGCCTTCCGGCGAATATACTTTCAAAGTCACTCTTCTCACCGCTTGCGGAGAGGACGAGGCGCTGAACGCAACTTTTACCAAATAAACCTCAAATAACAGTCCGACCCTCCCGTCGCGGAATGACCGCGGCGGGAGTTCTTTTTTCCCGACTTCCGCTCCCTTTCCGAAAAATGTTGACTTTTATTATTCCGGAGTGTAAAATGGTTTTGAACGGATCACCTCTCGGAAAGGAAAAAAGCAGAATGAGAAGCAGAAAAAGACTTGCGTTATTTATATTGTTTACGGCTTTGTTTGCCGTGTTTTCGTTTGTTTCTGTTTCTTTTGCTTCGTCGTTTGACAAGATACAACTCACAGGTGAAGTCCGTATCAAAGGAGACTTAAAAGTCGGAAACGTGCTGACGGCGGATCTTTCGGGAGTTTTTCCTGCCGAAGCGACCTTTGAAACGTCCTGGATCGTCGACGGAACCGTCAGAGTTTCAAAAGCTGTGTCATTCAGGTTGACGCAGGCGGATCTGGGTAAAAGCGTTTCAGTCAGGATCGACGGAACGGGAGAATACGAAGGGAAACTCGTATCAGATCCGGAAAAGATCGGGATCGAACACGGCGCCGACGACCCCGTTTTTTCTGTCGGGAATGTTATTGCTTTTTCCGGCGAAAAAATCGCCGTTCCGATATACGCCTCGATCAAAAAAGAAATAGCGGTACTTGTGCTGACTCCCGTTGTCCCGCCCGGATTTGTGATCGAAAGGGTAGTGAACGGCAACGTTTTCAGTTCGTGCAACTACGAAAAAAACATCGTGCTTGACGGCGGAAACAAAGACGGACTCGCTGTCACTCTTTTCATAACCCCGCCGCAAAACGTTTCCGCGGGTGTATATCCTCTGGTATTAAATGTTTGGGATTGTGTCAATATGATGGAGAAGACCGTAGTCGTCAAAACGGAAAACGGATCGTTGACGTTTACTTCCCCCGGAGACGCGAACGGGGACGGGAGCGTCACCGCCCTTGACCTTATCAGACTGAAGAAATACCTCGCCTCGACCGACGTGACGTCGGGATCCTCGGAAATGACCGTCGGCGCGGGAGCGGACGCTGACGGAGACGGCGCCGTAGACGCCCAAGACCTCGCAAGACTGAAGCGATATTTTGCCGAATTCGACGTAATTTCGGGAAGTTCTCCCGTACTCCTCGGAAAAGTGAACTGACGAGCTGTTTTTGCCCGCCGTGTTTGCGGAGTGTCATTCGGAACACTGCGCTGACACGTCGGGTGTTTTACTATCGTTCAAAAAAAACGGCGTTAGTATTGCGATTTTTAAGTTTCAGCGCGGTTTTTTCTTCTTTACAATACGCTCAAATAGTATTATAATAAGTGAAAACAAAGATCAGGAGACCGATATGAAAAAGAAGATAATTGAATACGGCGCGGTGCTTCTCTTAGCTCTCGCGTTTACTCTGAACTATGAATTGTTCGTCTATCCGAACACGTTCGCTCCCGCGGGACTGAACGGTATGGCGACGATGGTGCAATACAAGCTCGGGTTCTCCGTAGGCTATATGAACCTGCTCCTCAACGTACCCCTTTGTATCGCGGCCTGGTTCATACTCAAAAGGGATTACACCGTCAAAACTACTCTTTTTATCATTGCGTTCTCCGCTTTTACGCTGATCTTCAAATACCGTCTTATCGACCTTACACCATTCATATATTACACCGATACCGGAACCAGTACGGTCCTCGCTCCCGTTACCGCGGGAGTCATCAACGGAGCGATCTACGGATTTATCGTCAAGCTGAACGGCTCGACGGGTGGTACTGACGTGATTGCGGGATTTATCCACCACAAGCACCCCGAAAAGAACCTTATGACTATAATCTTCGTCATCAACGCGTTCGTCGCGGGCGCGTCGTACTTCGTTTACGACTATAAATTCGAGCCTGTCATCTGCTGTATCATTTATTCCTATATCACGAGCGAGGTCAGCGACCGCATCATCCGCGGACGCAAGTCTCAGGTCAAGTTCGAGATCGTTACGACCGACTACGAGGCGATCTCGGCAGACATTATAAACGAGACCCGCCACTCCGCGACCGTAATGCCCGCAAAGGGGATGTACAGCGGAAAAGAGACCGATCTGCTCGTCTGTGTCGTCAATAAACATCAGGTAGTCAAACTCCAGGAGATAATAAGCCGTTACCCCGGTTCTTTCGCCTATATCAGCCCCGTTTCCGAGACCTTCGGAAACTACGATCTGAAGGGAGCAAAAAAGAAAAAATCCCTTTGAGATCAGTTCATATAAAAGCCTAAAACAATAATGGTATATTCAAGTTTGCGGATATACCATTATTGTTATATAAAACGGTATAAAATTTATATATTTATATTTTGTTCATAAATCGAGTTATATTTGTTAAACAATTTCAAATGCGCTTATGCTACAATACGCACGATTTGTATCAAATATCACCATGTAAAAAAGGAGAAATCATCATGAACACCAGATTGGAAAAGGACTCGGTAGGTCAGCTCGAAGTCCCGCAAGACGCGTACTACGGAGTACATTCCAAAAGAGCAAAGATCAATTTTGACATCACGGGGCAGAGGCTCAACGACGAGCTGATCCGCGCCCTCGTTGAAATAAAAAAGGCGTGCGCGCTTGCAAACAACGTCAACAAGGATCTCGACGACGAGAAGTGCGGCGCGATAGTCAAGGCGTGCGACTATATACTCGAAGGAAATCTGTTCGATCAGTTCATCACCGACCCGATCCAAGGCGGCGCGGGAACTTCTTCAAATATGAACGCGAACGAAGTCGTAGCCAATAAGGCTATCGAAATTCTCGGTCATAACAAGGGCGAATACCAGTACGTTCATCCGAACGATCACGTCAATATGTCGCAGTCGACTAACGACGTTTATCCGACGGCGGGCAAGCTTGCGGCGATCAAGCTCATCGAAAAGACGCTCCCCAAGCTCGAGCTTCTCCACAGATCGCTTCTCAATAAGGCGATAGAGTTCAGAGATATAATCAAAATGGGACGTACCCAGCTTCAGGACGCCGTTCCTGTATCGCTCGGCGGTTCGTTCAAGGCTTTTGCCGATGCGCTCGAACGCGACATCAAGCGCATCAAGCGCGTGGAAAAAGAACTGATGGTAATAAACCTCAGCGGTACCGCGGTCGGCACGGGCATCAACGCTTCGCAGTCGTTCCACGATAATATCATTAAATATATGAGAGAGGTCACCGGAGTCGAATTCGTCCTCGCGGAAGACCTCGTAGACGCAACGCAGAACCTCGACTGCTACGTCGTCGTTTCAGGCGTTCTCAAGACCTGCGCCGTCGATCTTTCCAAGATGAGCAACGACCTCCGGCTCATGTCCTCCGGTCCGAAGGACGGACTCAACGAGATAGTGCTTCCTCCGCGCCAGAACGGAAGCTCCATCATGCCCGGCAAGATCAATCCCGTTATCCCCGAGGTCGTATCTCAGGTCGCGTTCTCGGTCATCGGTAACGATATGACGATAGCTATGGCGGCGGAAGCCGGTCAGCTCGAGCTGAACGCGTTTGAACCCGTGCTGTTCTACAAGCTGTTCGAGTCTATCACCACTATCGGCAACGCCGCGCAGACTCTGTCCGAGCATTGCGTAGACGGCATCAAGGCAAATAAGGACGTTTGCCTCTCCTACATCGAACGCTCTGCCGGCATCGTCACCGCGCTTTGTCCTCACCTCGGATACGTAAGATCCGCCGAGATAGCAAAGGCGGTCCTCAAGTCGGGAAAGACGGTACGCGATTATCTTCTTGACGAAAAGATCCTTACTTCCGAACAGATCGACGATATTCTCGATCCCGCGAAGCTCGTCCATCCTATCAA
>CACZZA010000034.1:14243-25085 GCA_902785485.1 uncultured Ruminococcus sp.
CCCGTCTTTCGCGTTGAAAGACGGGGACGCTTGACATCCGGAGGAAAAACGGATATAATAATACCGATATAGAAAAACAGATCCCCAAACAAAGGAGAAATACTATGGAACAGCAAACGAGACGCCTTGTGACAAGAAGCGATTTCGACGGACTGGCGTGCGCGATGATGCTCAAGGAACTCAAACTTATCGACGAGATCAAATTCGTTCACCCCAAGGATATGCAGGACGGCAAGATAGAACTCACGAAAAACGACATTTCCACGAACCTTCCGTACGATCCGAGAGTCAGCCTCGCTTTTGACCATCACGAGTCCGAAGTCGACAGACTCAAGGCGATCGAAACCGGCGGCAAGCTGATAATCGATCCTCACGCGCGCAGCGCGGCGAGAGTCGTTTACGACTATTACGGCGGTAAAAAAGCGTTCCCGCGCATTTCCGACGAGCTTATCGAAGCGGTCGATAAGGGCGACAGCGCCGATTTCACTCTCGAAGAGATCCTCGATCCCAAGGGGTGGGTGCTGCTCCACTTCCTTATGGACGCACGCACGGGACTCGGACGTTTCCGCGAGTTCCGTATATCCAACTACGATCTTATGATGGAACTTATCGATTACTGTCTCGAACACTCTATCGACGAGATACTCGAGCTTCCCGACGTCAAGGAACGCGTAGACCTTTATTTCGAGCAGGCGGAGCTTTTCAAGGCGCAGCTCGAGCGTATTGCAAAGGTTCACGGCAAGGTCGTCGTACTCGATCTGCGGAACGAAGAAACGATCTACGCGGGCAACCGTTTTATGGTCTACGCGCTTTTCCCCGAGACTCAGATCTCCGTCCACGTCGCGTGGGGCTTCCGTAAGCAGAATACCGCCGTTATGATAGGAAAGTCCATCATAAACAAAGGCTCAAAGGTCAATATCGGCGACCTCTGTCTCAAATACGGCGGAGGCGGACACGCAAACGCAGGCACCTGCCAGCTTGAAAACGGCGTGGTAGACGCAGAGCTTCCCAACATCATCGAGGCTTTGAACGCATAATTTATACCAAACGCAAAACCGACTGCCGCGTAAACGGCAGTCGGCTTTTTATATGCGTTGTTTCATCGGAAATCGAATGAAAAGACGTGAGCTTTTTCGTCTCCTGTCGTTGCGAGCGGGACGAACGCGATCTCGCCTACGTTTTTTCCGACGATCAGCCTGACGAGTCTTTGGCGGTTGTTTCGCACGGACTCGAACGGTTTTCCGTCGATATAAACGTCGAAGTCCGACGTCATCGTCGTCTGGAATTCGTACGGCTCCATATCCTTGGGGCGGTTGCAGAGGGTAGGGCAGTCGCGCACCTCCTGAATTCCTCCTTTGACGGTCTCGCGGTCAAGGTCGCTGTCGAAAACGAACCGTATCTCGCTGACGAACTCCGGCTTTTTCAGCCTGTACGTTACCTTTTCTCCGAGCGCGACGCGGACTCCGTTGTCATTTTCGCCCTCGGGACGGTCATATCCGTTGCAAAGCGTTTCGTACCTTGCGTCAAGGTCGGCATTCCGGCATACTTCGGCAATTTTACGGGTTTTGCCGGGGAGACGGCAATCGTCTTCCATCAGCGTTTGCTGAAGCTCGGTCAGCCGTTCTTTTCCGACTTTTTCGGGAGTTATCCCGTATTTTATTGCGATAGCCGCCGCGGTCCCCGCCGCCTGTCCGAGCAGAGCGCAGGTCCCCATCACCCTCGACGCCGCCATCGCCGCGTGAGTCGCGGAAATGTTGCGTCCGGCGAACATCAGGTTTTCGATATTGTCGGAAACGATACATCCGTAGGGAATACCGAACGGAGAGGGACAGTCGAAATAGCGGGTAGGGACTCCGAAATTGTCAAACCCCTTCGGCGGATGATCGTCGATCTTCCAGCCTCCGAACGCGATGACGTCGTCGAAACGTCCTCCCGCCTGTACTTCGTTCTGCGTCAGTACGTGTTTGCCTATGTATCTCCGGCTTTCGCGTTTCCCGGGAAGCCATCCCGCAAAGTCAAGCTCCCAGACTCCGGCGTCTTCTTCGCCGGAGTTCTTGATATAATCCCAGGTGCCGTAGGAGAGCGCGACGAGATCGTCGCGTATTTCTTCGCCGTCGCGCAGGCAGTCCTTCGTTCCGCCGAGCTCGAGCCACCAGAAATTATTGTCGCGGAACTCGTACATCCCGTGAGGACGTCCGATCAGTTCTTCTTTTTTTATCTTGCGAATAAACTTCGGAGGGGTGAAATCCACCTTTCTTCCGGTTTCCCGCGCCTGGAGCAGGCACGAATTGCCCATCGTGCAGGAGTCGGACTCGACCGGAGCCGCCTCTTCGTTGTACTCGCTCCGCGCTTCACGTCCCTGACGCCATTTAGCAGACGAAAAAGTGCTGACGATCCCGTCGCCAGAGCAGTCGATGAAAACGTCCGCAAAGATACGGAAACTCTTATACGTCGTCAGCTGCCAGGCGTCGACGGATACGATACGACCGTCCGCCTCTTGTCCGCCCGTGACAGAGGTGTTGAGCATCAGGTCGATATTCTTTTCGCCCTTGACTTTCTGATAAAGTACGGCGTCCCAAAGCGGATAGATGCGCGTCGGGTTCACGCTCATATTGTCGAGGATGATCTCTTCAAAGATGCCGGTCTCGCGGTTGTTTTTGCTGTGCGCGCCCATCGGCCACATCCGTATCTCGCTCGAGGCGTTGCCTCCGAGAACGGGGCGGTCGTGGATGAGCGTAACTTTTGCGCCGTGACGCGCCGCGGAGATCGCCGCGCATATCCCGGCAAATCCGCCGCCTATCACGCAGACGCCGCATTTCTTTTCTAAGCGTTCGTTCATAAATCAAGTATCCTTTTGAGCAGAGGAGTCAGCGCGTTCGCCATAAGGAAGCATCCCATGTCGTTCGGGTGGACTCCGTCAGCGGTGTATTCAAATCTTTCGTCCGAATCGAAGAAAGCGGATCCGTCGAGAAAATATACGTTTTTGTCTCCGGACGCGAGCATAGATTCATAAGTATCAAGCACTATGCGACGTCTGTTTGCGTCGACCTCGGTGAAGTAATAGTCCGGACGCGTCGCGAGTATTATGGGAGTCGAAGGATGCGTTTCGCGGAGCCTCATCGCAAGCGGAGCGTGGCGTTCCCGCAATTCTCTGACCGGGGAATTGTGGTCGTATTCTATGATATAGACAGACGGGTCGAGGGTCGCGAGGTATTCGACCACCTCTTTTTCTCCTCTGCACGCGCCCGAAAATCCGAGATTGTAAAAATCGATCCCGAGCCTGCGCGAGATTATCGCCGCGTGACAGTTGCCGGGACGGGACGCAACGGCGCCCTGAGTGATCGACGAGCCGTAATAAACGAGCGGCTTTATATCGCGGTAGGGGAGTCCTTTTTCGAGTTTTGCGCCCTCGCGAACGCCGACATAAAGCTCGGTCACACGGCTGTAAAGCGGAAAGTTTATCTGATAAAAGTGCGTTTTTCCGTCAAAATCGGTACATCCGTCTATATTGGGGAGCTTTATCTCAGCCTCGTATCCGTTTACGAACTTCTCCGGATCCTTCGATCCGTAAGGCTGAAACACTCCTATAAAACGCCCGCCTTCTTCGGTGTATTCGTAAAGGTCGAACCCCGCGGACGAGAACGTAGTCATATGCGCCATCGAGTGAAGATAGTCCGACTCGACTTTGATCGAAATTACGTCCGAATCGGTCGCAAAACGCACACGGATCCCGCTCGTGTTCTGCGAATGATGCAGTACCTTTGCGCTCGTCTGCTCGGCAACTCTTTCCGGCAGACGGATAAATCTGTCGGGAAAACTCTCCGGGCAGGCTCCGTACACGCGAAACGGAGCTTCTTTTACGTTATAGAATTTAACTTCTTCCATAGTGATCACCTCATATAAATAATATCATATCGTAGTTGTGATTTCAATACCGTTATGCGACTATTTGAAGCAAAAAACGGCTGTTTTCACAATACCGATTGAGGAAAACGACGGGAAAGGAAAATAAAAAAGTCGTAAAATGTCGAAAAATCCTTTGACAAACGCTTTGTGTTATTGTATAATCTTTTTTGTATTTACACGACTTTACGGAGGTGATACGGATGAAATACGTCGGCATCGTCCTGCTTGCGCTGCTTTCTCTGTTTGCGGCGTATATCATCACGCTCTGCGTCAGCGCGTGTATCGCCGGCGCGTTTTTCAAATACGGGACCAACAGCGGTTACTACCGGTTTCTGCTGTACAGCTCGACCGCGATCGGACTGTTTATTCTTCGTGTCAAGGTGCATATATCCGGACTCGAAAAGCTCCCCGAGGGCAAACGCTTTATGCTTGTGTGTAACCACCGTTCAAATTACGATCCGATCGTAACGTGGCACGC
This sequence comes from uncultured Ruminococcus sp., assembly GCA_902785485.1. Classification (GTDB taxonomy): domain Bacteria; phylum Bacillota; class Clostridia; order Oscillospirales; family CAG-272; genus RUG13077. Next base: position 18,628 of record CACZZA010000034.1, read on the forward strand.
GATGCGAAAATACGACCTTGCGTTCATCTCAAAATCCGCTAACTTTAAGATCCCGGTATTCGGTCAGCTCATCCGCGGATGCGCGTTCCTTCCGATAGACCGGTCGAGTCCGAAAAGCTCCGCAAAGACTCTGACCCGGGCGGCCGAGCTTATGAAGAACGGGGAAGTCTCGTTCGGAATATATCCCGAGGGAACGAGGAGCAAGACCTGCGAGCTCCTGCCGTTTCACGCGGGGGTGTTCACGCTTGCGAAGAAAGCGGAGGTCCCGATAGCAGTCATGACTCTGCGCGGGACCGAAAAGATATGTAAGAATTACATCAGAAGACGCACAGACGTCTATCTCGATATAGTCGAAGTGATCCCGGATGCGACTCGCGAAAAGCTGCGCTCCGGCGAACTCAGTGAAATGGCAAAGAGTATTATTTACACCGACCTGGAGGGTGATACTGTATGAGCAAATATTACGTTCTTTACAATCCGAAGTCAAGGAGCAACAGCGGCAAAACCACCGCGGAAGGTCTCAAAAGCTACGCCGGAGAGCGTGAATTCACGCTTTGCGACGTGACGGAGATCAAGGATATGAAGGCTTTTCTGTCCAAGGTCGAAGAGGGAGACGCCGTCGTTATCTGCGGAGGGGACGGAACTCTCAACCGCTTTGCCAACGACACCGACTACTCCGATCTTCCCGATGAACTGTATTTCGCTTCCGCCGGAACGGGAAACGACTTTCTCAACGACATCGGCAAAAAGCCGGAGGACGGTCCTATCCCGGTCAAGAAGTATCTTGAAAAGCTCCCGAAAGTCACGGTAAAAGGCAAAGAATATAAGTTTATAAACGGCATCGGCTTCGGCATCGACGGCTATTGCTGCGAAGTCGGCGACAAAATGCGCGAAAAGTCGGATAAACCCGTAAACTATACTTCTATCGCGATAAAAGGGCTCCTGTTCCACTTCAAGCCGAGAAACGCCAAAGTTACCGTAGACGGCGTGACCAAGGTCTTCAACAAGGTATGGATAGCTCCGACCATGAACGGAAGATATTACGGCGGCGGAATGATCGCTACACCCGGCCAGGACAGACTCAACAACGACGAGGTCTCCGCTATGGTCATGTACGGTAAGGGCAGGCTCAAGACGCTGATGGTGTTCCCGTCGATCTTCAAGGGTGAACACGTAAAGCATACCGATATGGTCGAAGTGGTGAAGGGAAAGGAGATCAAAGTCGAATTCGACGCGCCGACCGCGCTTCAGATCGACGGAGAAACGTTCCTCGACGTCACGGAATATTCTGTTAAGGCGTATTCCGAAAAATGACAATAAAAAATCACGGCTGTTTTCCGCTTGAACACGGAAGACAGCCGTTTTTTATGTGAAGACGAAAGTATTATTCCTCTTCGCTTTGCTCTTGCTTATTCTTGTCGCGAGGGAGCTTGATCCTTTTCAGCCTCTGCTTGTAGTTGAATATGTATCTTATTATCAGGAGTCCCTGTATCGGGAGTCCTATGAAGAACATATACCAGGGATTTGAGTCGAGCAGGTGCAGAAAAACACAGGTAATGAACGACCAGGTGAAGACGGTCGAACAAATGAAAAGAAGAATATTCGAGTTCGATCTTCTGTTATAGATCCAAAGAGCCATCGCGCTCGCCGGAACACCCCAGACGAAAAGCTGCCAGAGGGTAGTCTGCCTCGAAAGCTTGAGGTACACGAACGCCACGGTTATTATCAGCCATATCTCACAAAGCAAAAAGATCTGCGACAGTATCTTCTGACTTATTGTCCGCGACTCGTCCTTTTTTTCGGCGCGGTCTTTGGATTTATCCTCCGCCCTCGGCTCCTCGATGATCTCCGATATGGGAACTCCGAACACTTCGCTCAAAGAATAGATGGTCTCAAGGTCGGGAACGACCTCTCCCGTTTCCCAGCGGGAGATCGCTTTGTCGGAATAATTGATCAGCTTTGCGAGTTCCGCCTGTGTTAAATTATTCTCTTTTCTTAGCCGTATCAAATTTTGTGATACTGTTTTCTTTACATTTTCCATAATACCATTATACTTGCTTTTTACCCATAAGTCAAGGTTTTTCGGCAAATTCCCGCTTCGGTGGAGTCCTCTCTCGCTGTGGTTCGGAACCGTCTATATATCGTAGAGACGTTAAAACGAACAATATCTTTACTTTTTGTGTGTTTAATTATATGATTTTATTGTCCAAACGGGGATAGTTTGAACAAAGATCAGGAGGAAAAACCGATATGAAAAAAACCGTTCCGATATTTTTTGCCTGCAACGACAGATACGTCCCTTATCTCGACGTGGCGATAATCTCGCTCGTCTCTCACGTTTCAAGCGAGAACGAATACAGGATCACTATACTTCAGAACGAGATCTCGCCCGAAAACCGGGCAAAGCTGAAAAAGCACGCAAAGGATAATGTAAGTATCGATCTTTTCGACGTTCGCGGACTGCTCGAGCCGGTAAAAGACAAACTTCCCGAGATGTTCTATTTCAGTGTCGCGGCGTATTTCCGTCTTTTCATAGAGACTTCGTTCCCGCAGTACGAAAAGGCGATCTACCTCGACAGCGACGTTATCCTGCTCAACGATATTGCAAAACTGTACGATACCGACGTCGACGGTTACCTCGTCGGAGCGGTCTACGAGCAAAACACGGACAGGAGCCCGATGTTCAGAAATTACGTAGAAGACATAATCGGAATACCGTCGAATACTTATTTCAATTCGGGCGTTATGGTCATGAATCTAAAAGAGTTCCGGAAATTCGGAGTCCTCGACCGTTTTTTGAATATGCTGTCTGAGTATAATTTTGACTCTCTCGCCCCGGATCAGGAATATCTCAACGTCATTTGTCACGGAAAAGTCAAATATCTTCCCAACGGCTGGAACAAGCACAGCTTTCCTGAGCCGCCGGAAGGAAGACTCAATCTCTGTCATTACGCGCTGTCGAATAAACCGTGGTTCTACTCCGAAACGGTAAACGGAGAGTATTTTTGGGAGTACGCGAAAGAGAGCGAGTTCTACCCGCGCATAAAAGAAGGATTTGACAACTACTCGGACGAAGACAAAGAACGCGACCGCGCGGCGTTCGGAGAACTCGTAAAGAGTATAGAGAATATCTACCAAAGCGACAGGACTTTCCGGAAGCTCTGGTTCGGAAAGGAGAAAAGTCATGTCTAAGGAAGACAGAGAAAGAGTCCTCGCCCGTATAAAGCAGTATGAAGCCGAAGGGCGCTTCAACGACGACGTCGAAGAGGATGCTCCTCCTGTCCCGATAAAGCCGGGAGAAGTGGACTATGAAAAAGCCCACGCTATCGGCAAGCAGCTTGCCGATGAAATACTTGGGGGCAAGTATGAGTATGTCATATCCACCCACATAGATAAGGGTCATGTGCATAACCACATTATTTTCTGCGCCGTGGATTTTGCCGAGCATAAGAAGTATATCTCCAATCGGAAAAGCTACGGCTTTATCCGCAGGACGAGCGACAGACTGTGCAAGGAAAACGGGCTGTCCGTTGTGATCCCCGGCACGGATCGGGGCAAGCACTATGCGGAATGGGATGCCCAGCGCAAGGGAACGAGCTACAAAGCAAAGTTAAAAATCGCCATTGATAAGCTCATACCCGTGTCCGCAGACATTGACGATCTGCTACGCCGTCTGGAAGCAGAGGGCTATGAGATCAAGAGCGGCAAATATATCTCATTCCGCGCTCCCGGACAGGAACGCTTCACCCGCTGCAAGACGCTGGGTGAAGCCTATACAGAGGAAGCCATAGCCGAGCGCATCAAGGGCAAGGTCATCACCAAAGAGCCAAAGCCGGAACGCAAAGGCGTATCGCTGCTGATTGACATTGAGAACTGCATCAAAGCCCAGCAGTCGGCGGGCTATGAGCGTTGGGCAAAGATTGAAAATCTGAAACGCGCCGCCCGCACAATGGTATTCCTCGATCAGAACGGCATAGCCAGGTATGCAGACTTGGAGCAGAAAATCGCTGCCCTGCAGGGCGAGAATGAACAGACAGCGGCAACGCTCAAAGATGTGGAGCGCCGCTTGTCCGATATGGCATTGCTCATTAAGAACATCATCACCTACAAAGAGCTGAAACCGCTGTACGACGAATACAAAAAATCCCGTGACAAAGAAAAATATCTGCGCGGGCATGAAAGTGAAATCATCCTTTTTGAAGCTGCTGCAAAGGCATTGAAAGCGTCCGGCGTGTCCGGCAAGCTCCCCGATCTGGCAAAGCTCAAAGCCGATTACAAACGCCTTACCGCCGAAAAGGACGCGCTGTATACCGAGTATGGCAAGCTCAAAAAGCAGCTCCGTGAGTACAATGCCGTCAAGCAGAATATCGACAGCATTTTGCACCCTGCCCGTGGACGCGAACAGGAAAAAGCGTTGTAGCTGTGCTGACAGTCACACATTATTTACAAATAATTTGATGTGCGATTGTCGTTCTCGTCTTGACAATGACACATTATTTCTCTATAATATAATGTGTAGTAGTCGAAAGTGAGGTGGCAGCTATGACCGACAAAGAAAAAATCAAAGAATTATTGGAAGCGTCGTCGGACGGAACAATTACCGCAGAACAGGTGACAGCCGCAGGGCTGCACCGCAGTATTTTACAGGAGCTTGTAGAGAACGGGGAACTTTACCGTTTTGGGCGCGGCCTGTATGTGCGCAGCAACGCATGGGAAGATGATTTTTACCTGTTGCAGCGCAAGTACGGGCGCGGGATATACTCACACGATACCGCGCTGTATCTGCTGGGCTATTCTGACCGCACCCCGGCGCAGTACACCATGACATTTCCCAAAGGCTACAATTCGCCGTCGTTGAAACAGGAAAGCATCGACATCAAGCGAGTTGTGCCGGAGAACTATTCTTTTGGTGTGATTGAACTGAAATCCCCCTGCGGCAATCCCATCCGTGTCTATGACCTTGAAAGGACGCTGTGCGACATTCTGCGCGGCAGCGGCAGCGACATTCAGATCGTGGGCGCGGCAATGAAAAAGTACGCAACTTCCAAAGAAAAAGACATACACAAACTGATGCAGTACGCGAATCAGCTTCGTGTGAAGCCCAAAGTGCTGCGCTATATGGAGGTGTTATTATGATTACAAAGAATCCGATGCAGCTTAAAGCCTTTATCAAAAAGAAAGCTGCGGAAAAGAATATCTCTGCCCAGCTCGTCATGCAGAACTATATGCTGGAAAGACTGCTGGAACGAATTTCGTTGTCAAAATACAAGCACAATTTTATTCTCAAAGGCGGTTTCCTTATTTCTGCAATCGTCGGTCTGGACACAAGGGCGACAATGGATTTAGATACCACAATCAAAGGCTTTACGCTGACACATGAATCTATCCGTGAGATCTTCGGGGAAATCTGCGCCGTGGAAATTACCGACGATGTGAAGTTTGAACTGGTGGACATTTCAGACATCCGCGAGGGTGACGATTATCCGGGCATCCGTGTTGCTCTGAAAGCGAACTACCCGCCGATCAGCGTACCCTTGACCGTGGATGTGACTACCGGGGATGTTATCACGCCGAGGGAGATTGAATATACCTTTTCTCTGCTGTTCGATGACCGCACAATCAGCATCCTTGCCTACAATCTTGAAACGGTGTTAGCGGAGAAGATCGAAACGGTGCTGTCCCGCAGCATTGCCAATACCCGTCCGAGAGATTTTTACGACATACATATTCTGTACGCTCTGCGCGGCGCAGAGTGCAATGCAAAGACGCTGCTGCAAGCTCTGGAACGGACTGCAAACAAGCGTGGCAGCCGCAAAGTGCTGGAAATCTACCCGGACATTATCGCAGAGATCCGCGCAAGCGAACAGCTCCGGGGCTTCTGGAAAAAGTATCAGCGAGATTTTGACTATGCAAAGGATATTTCTTTTGACGATGCCTGCGATACTGTCCAGCGCATTATGGACAGTATCACGGAGTAAACAGAAAGTGAGGTCTGGATATGGGCGTGATCCTGTTTGGTATTTATATCGTGTTGAGCATTGTGCTTACCGTAATCGGCGTATTTATCGGCAACATCATTTTCTTTGACAGCATATTGCTTGCTGCCCTGTCCGGGCTGCTCTGTCATACGCTGTGGACGGTACACCCGGCGTTCTGCCTGCTGATCGGCATTGCCGTGTTCCTGCTGCTGTTTTGGTTGCAGCATACGGGCGTCGGCTTCTGGACGATTGGCGGCTTGATGTCCCTTTTATGGTCGGCGGCATTTGGCGTGCTGGCATACTTCATATCAGAACATGATCCGATATGGGGCTGGGTGGTATTTGGTCTGGCTGTTGTGATTATGGGCAGTCTGCATTTCAAGGCGCGGAATAGCTATGTATAACGCCTGTCTGTCACCGTTTAGACACAATCATTCAGGTTTTTACCGATATGAGGCGTGAGTGCCTCACGCTGGAATC
>CACZZA010000034.1:25123-26709 GCA_902785485.1 uncultured Ruminococcus sp.
CGTTTTCGAGTGTTCTTCAGTGTCCAGGCTGAGCCACGCAGTTCAAGTTTCATAAACCTTGCCATAAGGAGGACATCGCTTACAGACATTGTATTATCGTCAAGCTTCTTAACAGCATTTATGACCTGCTGATGGATCTGGCCAGCGACCAGCATGATGAATGCGAAGCCCTGCTCTTTGTAATAGTCCTGCAGCATGAGATTATTGAAGTCCGCCCGATTCTTGACGAACTGATAAAAAGTCTCGATCCCCCAGCGCCTTTTGTATTCGCTGAAGATCGTCTCGCCTTTCTTTTTGCTGCTGGTCTGTATGACATAGACACCAAAGTAATCTTCGGCCTCCTTAAGACCTTCAGGTGTGTAGCCTGTCTTTCCAAGTTCGATACAATGCTGGTAGTTATAGCGGCATTTTTCGTTCTCATCAACGTCGCGGAAGACATAGACTTTGTCCCGGTCAGAGATCTTTTTCATCCAGAACTCTATGCGGGCATGTTTCCTTCCGGATGAATAATAAAAAGAACTGGTATACTTCCTGTCCTTCATTGCATCGGCAAAGATATCCGTATTGGATGGAACGGGAATGATGAACGAATTCCCGTTGGAGGAAAGCAGGTCAAGGTTCTTCGGACTGTAAAAGCCGCGGTCAACAATGAACTCTATTCCGGAATAATCCAGATACTCTGTAAGATCCGGAATAGTGGATTTGTCGGAGCATGATCCCCGGTACATCCGCGCGAACAGCGGCTTTCCAGAGGTTACATCGTATCCCATGAGCAGGTTGACCTGGTCTTCACCGAGTTTTTGAAATTTGTAACCGGCTTCGCCAAGATCATTTTCATCTGAGCAGGAGCGGATCGCATGCCCATCGATCGCCACCTTTTTAAGAGAGGAGTCAATACATTGCTGTTCATAAGCTTTTACACGGGTGGTCTTCCGCCCGAGGTCATCAAGTAGAGTATCCAGTGCGGTACGGCCCATCTTGAATGTATAGCCTTTGTATTCGACCGGAAGCCAGGACTGTTCGTAGAGGTGCTGCACCTGATCTTCATGAACAAAGCCATTGGCATATAGGATGACTGCATAAGAAAAGATCTGTGCGGCCCGTTCAAGCGGAAAGCACTGTTCAAGGTCGTTCTTAACAGAAGCGGCAGCATCCTCTATAAAAGCGTACTGTCCATACTCCAGTATGGTGATGGAGTCTGCTGTGCTTTCACCATCGTAGTTCTTGTTCGGGCTGAATCCAACACCTGGAGTGATTGAGCCGATGCAGGGACCGGACTTCTTACCCCACCTGCCGCTTTTTAGCCGTACGGCCCGGTAACGGTACACATAGTAGTGTCCGTTGATCAGCTTGATTTCAGTACACGGTTCCGGCCGAAATTGTTTTACGTTTTCAGGAATCTTGCTTTCTGACATATGCTCACCTCATATCGGTAATATCCCTAAAAATATTATACCAGATATGAGATAAAATACAAGGCAAAAGTTGCCGGAAAGCCTTATTTTAAGCACTTTTCAGTGCAATTTCAGACGAATGGATTTAATGGATATCCGTAAGCCATATACCTAAAAACATGAATGATTGTG
>CACZZA010000035.1 GCA_902785485.1 uncultured Ruminococcus sp.
GAGGTTCAAGATCGCAAAATACGTCGTTACCGTCATACTCGTACTGTTCTTACTGACTATGGTAGCGGTTTTCCGCAACGAGATCACGGTCGAAAACCTCAGGTATCTCGCAAAGGACATAGAACTCGGCGAAAATATCGCGTACGTCAGCAAGAACGTCATATACTACGACGCGGATAAGCAGATCAACCTGAAGCTCTTCAAGGGTGATATATGTATTGCGGGAAGCACCTCGTTCGTGCTTTGCGATATGCAGGGGAACCGCCTTTTGAGCGAGACGAGCCTCTTTTCCAATCCGGTCGTTCTGACCGGCGACAAATATCTGCTCGTTTACGGACTCAGCGAAAACACCTATGCCGTCTACAACACGTTTTCTAAGCTCCATACCGAAACGTTCGAGCATCCGATCACCGGGGCGGCGCTTGCGTCAGACGGTCATTACGCGATAGTCACAAAAGCGTCCGACTATCTGTCCGTGATCTATATCTACAATCAGAATTTCGAGCAGATAGGCAAGATCTCCAAAGATAAATACGTTATGAACGTCAAATTCAACTCCGACTCATCGGAATTGCTCATCGTATCTACTTATCCCGACGACGGTGAATACTGCGCTGAAGTAATGGCGATCGCTCCGCTCTCCGACAACGCTTCGTATTCCGGAGAACTGCGCAACGTCATCCCACTCGTTTCGGGATATTATTCCGACGGAGGGTATTGCGTATTTTGCGATAAGAAAGCGTTTTTCTTCGACAGCGAACTTTTCTTACGAAACACGTACGACTATGCGGGAAGATCGCCTTCATTTGCCGCCGTGTTTGAAAAGAACGCCGTTCTTTCGTACAGACAGAACATCGTAGGCAACGAGTCAGGGGTACTGCTGTTCGACGTATCGGGCAACGTCCGGCATGAGCTTACCGTCGACGGGAGCGTTAAAAAAGCGTGCTGCGGAGAAAAATACATATACCTGCTTCTCGACGAAAAGGTTTGCAGAATAGATCCGGTAAGCGGAGATCTCGACTACGTGACCGTGGACGACAATCCGATAGAAATACTGCTCGGCAAAAACGAAACGGTCCTCGTCTGCTACTCCAACCGAACGATCAAAATAAGTTTTGTCGATGAAGACAACGAATCCTGATCCATACTTGCGAAAGGAGACGCAATAATGAATATAGCGCTTGATATAGCGATTCCGGTAATATTCGGACTGACGCTTTTCATAGTTATCAAAAGAGGGTTTATCAAATCGGTGATGCATATAGCGTCGCTCGTGGCGGCTATAATCCTCGCCAAACTCTTTACTCCGGGACTTGCCGGGATGTTTTACAGCGGACTGTACGACAAACTCGCGCCTAAAATGACACAAGCCGTCGCTAATTTTCTCGCAAACAACAACGGTTCCGCCGAAGAGGGAACGTCAAAGCTTTCAAAATTGCTCGGCGATTTCGATATAAGCATCGACCGCGCGACTCTGACCGGAGCGTTTTCAAGCGAAGCGGAAAAGATCGCGTCCATGCTCGTCAGCGTTATCGCGACCGCGCTTGCGTTCATCGTCATATTTTTAGTAACGTTGATAGCGTTCAAGCTGCTGACGATCCTTCTCGAAGCGGTGTTCGAGCTTCCGGTCCTCAAAACTGTCAATAAAGCGCTCGGAGTCGCGCTCGGTATCGTCATAGGACTTTTGTACGTTCTCTTATTCATAGCGCTGATGAAGCTCATAGTTCCGTTCTGCGCGTCATATTATCCCGATTTTCTGAACGAGAAGATCATCAACGACACTCACGTATTCAAATACCTGTACAAAATGGATTGGCTGGGTATTTTCATCAACTGATATAACGTAAAGGAAGAACCAAATGGACAATAAGATCAAACTTTGCTCAAGATGCAAAAAAAGGATAGCCGTTGTATTTTTGTCGAAGGTCGAGAACGGCGAATCGAAAAGCGAGGGGATTTGCCTTCAGTGCGCAAGGGAACTCGGCATAAAACCCATCGACGATATGATGAAGAACATGGGGATCACCGACGAAGTCCTCGATGCGATAGACGGCGAGCTTGAAAGCTACGCGGATTCTCTTCCGGAAGAAGAAAACGGCGATAACGATAACGGCTCGGAGGACGAGCTGAAGGACGGTCGCGCTCCCGCATTTGATCTGAGAAAGATGCTCAACTTTCTCAACCGCGGCGCCGAAGGAGAAACTCAAAAGGACGGCGAAAGCGCCGACAGGACAGCCGGGGACGACCGCGGAAACTCGAAAAAAGAAAAGAAAGCGCCTAAAAACAAAACCGCGCTTGAAAGCTACTGTCTCGATCTGACGGGCAAAGCGGCGGAAGGCAGGATAGACCGCGTTATCGGAAGGGAAAAAGAGCTCGAAAGGCTGATGCAGATACTCTGCCGCAGACAAAAGAACAATCCGTGTCTCATAGGCGAACCCGGCGTCGGCAAGACCGCCATAGCAGAAGCGCTCGCTTTGCGGATCGTCGCGGGGAACGTTCCTTATAAACTCAAAGGCAAAGAAGTATATCAGCTCGATTTTACCTCTCTCGTCGCCGGAACGCAATTTCGGGGGCAGTTTGAACAGCGTATGAAATCTCTTATAGACGAGATCAAACGCAGAGGGAACGTCATACTCGTCATCGACGAAGTACACAGTCTCGTCGGAGCGGGAGAGGCGGAAGGCAGTATGAACGCCGGAAACATCCTCAAAGCTCCGCTTTCGAGAGGCGAAGTACAGGTCATAGGCGCGACCACTCTCAAAGAATACCGCAAATATATCGAAAAAGACTCGGCTCTTGAACGCAGATTTCAGCCTTTACTCGTAGAGGAGTCCACCATAGAAGACTCTGTCGAGATACTGAACGGCGTAAAAAAATATTATGAAGATTATCACGGAATAAAGATCTCATCCGACCTTATCAGAAAGATCGTTCTTCTTTCCGAAAGATATATAACCGAGCGCTTTTTGCCTGATAAAGCGATAGATCTGCTCGACGAGACGGCTTCTTACGTCGCTCTTCACTCAAAGGTCATCGACCGCTTCAATGAGATAAACGACGAGCTTTCCGCCCTCAAGGATGAGAGGGAAGCGCTCGAAGGCGCCGAGGCAAAGGACGAAAAAGAGAGCGAGAAGACCTACGAACGTCTCGCCGACATCAAAATACGGGAAATAAGACTGAACGACGAGCTTGATTCGATCCGTTCCGAGCGCGAAAACGTAGAGATGCAGTTTTCCGACGTCGCAAAGGTGCTTGAGATATGGACGGGGATCCCCTCTTCAAGCATAACCATACGTGAATACGAAAAACTGCTCGGACTCGAGGACGAACTGAAAAAACGCATCGTCGGACAGGACGCCGCCGTTTCGAGCGTCGTTCGCGCCATCAAAAGAAGCAGGGCGGGAATTTCCTACAAAAAGAAGCCGATCTCGTTTATATTTGCCGGTCCTACCGGCGTAGGAAAGACCGAGCTTGTCAAAACTCTCGCGGGAGCGTTATTCGACTCTCAGGACAATATAATCCGAGTCGATATGAGCGAATTTATGGAGAAACACACCGTTTCCCGTTTGCTCGGAGCGCCTCCCGGATACGTAGGTTACGACGAGGCGGGACAGCTGACCGAAAAAGTCCGCCGCAGACCCTATTCCGTCGTGCTTTTCGATGAAATAGAAAAGGCGCACGCCGACGTTTTGAACGTTCTGCTCCAGATCCTCGACGACGGGATAGTCACCGACGCGCAGGGAAGAAAAGTCAATTTTGCGAATACCGTTATCGTTATGACTACAAACGCGGGAAGCGACGTTCGCGGAAACTCCGTGGGATTTGACAGATCGCTCGACGACATGGCGGCTGACAGGACTATGAAAGCGCTCGAAGGTTTTCTCCGTCCGGAGTTTATAAACAGGATAGACGAGATAGTCGTGTTCCGTTCGCTTGACGTCAAGGATTTCGGCGGTATCGTCAGAATAATGATGAACGATCTGCGTTCTGTCATCGAAGACAAGGGAATTACTTTTGAATACACGGATAAAGCCGTTTCGCTTATAGCAGAAAGCTCATACGACAAACGTTTCGGAGCGAGAAACATACGCAGATTTATTCAGAAAAACGTCGAGGACGAGATAGCAAACCGCTTGATAGACAATTATAAAGAGAGCGCAAGCAAGATCGTCGTCGACGCCAAAAACGGAAAGATCAAGATCGATATAAAATAAAGTGAGAGAAAAATGATCGAAAGATGGTACGATGAATCCATACAACAGGGTGAACGTCAATTGAATACAAGCTCTGTTTCCGGACTTTCGCGCCAGAAAATTCGATCCGGAATCAGACGCGGTTATACCAACGTGATCTTCCCTATACCGCACCGTGGGTTCGATGAATACCTCAAAAAAGTCATTCTCGAGCCAACTATGATACTCCTGCTCGTTTGCGCTCTTCTCGCCGCGTTCCTCGAGCATATCACGACCGCCTACATCATTATAGGGATCATCGCAGTTAACGTTCTTCTGTCTTCTTTGACCTACACCAAGGCTCAGCAGGTGCTTGAAGACCTCGGGCATCTGTCGATACCGACGTCAAAGGTCATACGCGACGGGAAATTGTATCTTATAAACAGCGAACAGCTTGCCGAAGGAGATCTTATCCTCCTTTCCGCGGGAGATATGGTCCCGTGCGACGCGAGGCTGACCGAAACGGACGATTTCAGCGTACTCGAAGTGAACCTGACGGGAGCCATCCGCCCGGTCGAAAAGGACGCGGAATTCATCAAATACGGCAAGGACGTGCCTCCGTCCCAACAGACGAATATGATATTCGCGTCGTCGATAGTCACTAAAGGAAACGCCAAGGCGATCTGTTGCTGTACAGGCGAAGACACGCTCGTATGCAAGCTGAAGAAGAACAAATCTCCTGCGACTCACGACAACATAAAAGAAATATCACTGCTCGAAAAATACGGCAAAGCATGGTCGCTGTTGATGATCAGCGCGATCTTTCTGCTTGTCGCGGTGTATTTTCTGTCGGGAACGGGCGACAAGGGATTATTCGAGGTGTTTATCCTCGGTCTGTCTCTCGCCGCGGCATCCTCCGGCGAACTGCACGTTGCTTCCGCTTACGTAATTATCGCCAACGGACTGTTCAACGCAGTCAAGCAAAAAAAAGACATAAATACCGGCGCTCTTATCAAAAACGTCTCCAAGATCGAAGATCTGAAACAGCTGACCGCGCTCATCGTAAATAAAGAAGGCGCTTTTTCGGTACGCGGTCAAAAGGTCGAAAAAGTCTACGTCAACGGGTATCTTTACGACAGGAGCGACATCCACTACATAGACAACTGCGGCAGGGTAATGAGATATGCTCTGATCTCGACCGGACTTTACGGCGCAAACAAGCTGGTAAGCAACAATCTCAGCAAGGACAACCTTTACAGTCCCGAGGAAGAGGCCATCATCGACGCCTCGAGATACTGCAAGGTCTATAATATCAGCCTTGACAGAGAGTATCCTCTCCTTGACCGTGTCACAAAAGGCGAGATCAGCCGTTTCGACACCACTCTCGTCAACGAAAGAAACGAATACACCGTGTCTTGCAGGGGAGATCTCGACGGGATCCTCTCACAGTGCGCGTTTTATTGCGAAAACGGAAGAACGCTTCCTTTCGATCCGGAAAAAAAGATCGAGATCATCTCCGAAGCCGCAAAGTTGTCCCGCAATTCCTATAAGATAATCGGAGTGGCGTCCAAAAAGACACACTATAACAATCTCCGCAGGATAGTATCCTGCCAGAGCGAGATGATTTTTGAAGGTTTTCTCGCGATCCGCGAGAGTCTGCTCCCGGGAGCCGCGCATACCGTAAAGCGTTGCAGGGACAACGGAATACGTGTCATTATGGTATGCGACGACGTAGGCGAAAACAACGTTTCTCTCGCGCAGTCTCTCGGTATAATCAAAAATGCGGACGAAGCGATCACCGGACGCGAGCTGTCAATGATGCGCGACGAGATGTTCCGGGTCAATATAGGAGAGTATTCGTTATATCAGGGAATAAGCGTTCACCAAAAACGAAAACTGCTTGACAATCTCAGATCCGACGGCGAAAAAGTCGGTGTTTTGGCTCAGGAACTTGACGAGATCATTCTGCTTCGTGAAAGCGACGTGGGTTTCATACAGAGTACGACCCTCTCCGCGCGCGGCGGAAAAGAGGGGATAGACGTCGCTCAGGCAAAGGGACTTCCCGTCGTCGTCAAAAACTCCAAGGACAGCCGCAAAAGCGGAAGCGAAGCAATGAAATTCGTGTCGGACGTTATTATTTCGGACGCAGACATGCGCGGAAACGGCGGCTTTAACGCAATTGCCGAATCCATTTGGGCGTCGAGAGCGATCTACCGCAACCTCGTGAGAATGGTCAAATATATTTTGACCAGCCAGATCATGCGTCTGTTGCTCGTATTGTTTTCTATCGTCTCAAAAACAGAGGTTTTCATTCCTCAGCAGATAGTTTTCTGCGGACTGATCTGCGACTTTTTTGCGATGATAGCCGTTTCTTTCGAGCATTACGACCCGCGTATCATCGGGCGTAAAGAGGATTTCGGCGAAAGACTTGACAAGTTTTCTCATTTCGTTCCGTTTTCCGTTCTTTCCGGCGTCGTTTGGGCGGGGTGTATTTCATTGCTCGCCCTGTTGCTCAAAGCGCTCGGAAACGACGTAAACGTTATTGCGGCGGCGGTTTTTCTGTCTGTCATAACGTCGCAGATCATAGTTCTTAACGAGCTTCTGCGAGACAGCACTATCTTCCGCAAGAACATCAGTTACAACAGAGCGCATATATTGACGGTACTGTTTACCGTTCTTTTCATAGCGTTTTCTTTCCTTGTGCCTGCGTTTGGATCCCTTATTTCGCTTTTCTGGCCGGGAACAGGCAATTTCTTCCTTTCTCTTATACCCTCCGGAGTCATGCTGATCGTGTACGAGATACAAAAAATAATTAACGGTAAAAAAGAATGACGTACGTTTGCAGCGACCTTCACGGGCTTGCGGTCGAGCCCTTCAAAAATATGCTTTCTTCAACAGAATTTGAAGACGGCGACCGTCTTTATATACTCGGCGACGTTATCGACAGAAACGGTGACGGCGGGATAGAGCTTCTTGAATATATAATGAGCAGAGAAGACTTTACCATGCTGCTCGGAAATCACGAGGATATGCTGCTTCGATGCAGATGGCTGTTCAACGAAGTTTCCGACGAAGGGATCGCCGGGCTCTCAACAAGATCTCTCGAAGACCTCACGGTATGGATGAGAAACGGGTGCGAGCCTACTATCGCGTCTCTTAAAAAGATCATCAAAACAGACAAGCCCCGTTTTGACGGATTGATCGACTTTGTCAGCTCTCTGCCGTATTATAAAACCGTCGAAGTGAACGGGAGAACGTTTTTCCTTTGCCATAGCGGACCCGGCAACTTCAAAAAGAAGAGGACTCCCGAGTCATATACGAAAAACGAACTTATATGGTACAGACCCAAGGTCAAAGATAAGTTTTACGAGAACATTACTACTGTTTTCGGACACACGCCTACGTTCGTTTTTTCACCAAAGTATCAAGGGCGCATCCTGACCACTCCGACATGGATCGACATTGACGTCGGTGCCGCGGCGGGTCTGCCGCCGGCGTTTCTCCGTCTTGACGATATGAAGGAATTCTATTTTTAATATCGGAAACGGCTCTGAATGATCAGAGCCGTTTTTATTTTACTACCGTATTTTCGCAAATTTCGCCGCTTTTTACCGTGCGTCCCGGCAGAACGACGCAATTCTTTATTACCGCGCCGTCTTCAATTCGCGAAAACGGCAACAAAACGCTGTTTTTTACGCTTCCGTTGATCACACAACCGTCCGTAAAGACAGCAGAAGAAACATCGGCGTTTTCTCCGAACGCCGCCGGGGGAGCGTTATAACACGATGAGATTATTTCGTCGTCCTCTTTTTCAAAAAGGCCGCGGCAGAGCAACGGCTCGTTTACAAACCGCATATTCATATCGTAATAGTCTCTCTCTCCGTCGACTTTTTCCGCAAATACTTCAGCGAAATACCTATTTCCTTTGTCAGGCAGACCGCATATCTGATCTTTTTTCAGGTAATAGATAAGCAAGTCGTGCTCGATCAGAAAAAAGGGAAGGGTACGTTCTTCATTAGAAAGCACGAGCGTTTTACCGTGTTTTTCAAAAAGGCTGACGATCTTTCCGGCGTTTTCATTGAAGACAACGTTTGATGAACAGACGGCAAAAGCGTCGATGGTTTTGTCTTCCTCTTCTGCGGATGCTTTTATGAGTTCGGAAAACGAAAGCGTTTTTCCCGAGCCGTAAACGTATCCGGAAGGAATGACAGATACGAGAGAAGAAACGCGGTTTGCTTCGTGGTTTTTTATATACCGTTCTATCTCCTTATGAAAGCAAGAGCAGACAACGTCGATCTTACCGCATATCCTTGACAAAAAAGAGATCGACGGATCGATTATCCTGTATGAGCCTCCGATAAAGCAAAGGGGAAGGGGAGTTCCGTACAGAGTCGCGCCCGACGCGTCTCCCGCGATTATACCTTTGATCGTCAACTGATCACCTCCTTTGACTCGCTTCTGAAAAGCAGACCCGCCCCGGAAACGGCGGGACAGAAGGAGGTCCTGTCTCCTGTCAACACGGAGTTTTCGCAAACAACCGAGTTATCGGCAACTATACAATAATCAAGCTTTGCGGCCTTCTCAATGAGCGCTCCCGGAAAAATCACTGAGTTTTTTACCACTGCTCCTTCTTCGATCCTGACTCCACGGCCTATAACTGACCTTTCTACACTTCCGTTGATATAACAGTTTCCCGCCGAGATACAGCGGCGCGCACTGCCTTTGTCTCCCCTTCTTCCCGGCGGATATGATCTTTCCCGGGTCATTATCCCGCTGAGCGGACACAGTCCTTCTATCGCGTCGAGAGAAGCGTCCAGATAGCTTC
Organism: uncultured Ruminococcus sp.; assembly: GCA_902785485.1. GTDB lineage: Bacteria > Bacillota > Clostridia > Oscillospirales > CAG-272 > RUG13077. The sequence continues at coordinate 8,998 of CACZZA010000035.1, forward strand.
CGACCGTTCCTACGTCTCTCCAATAGCCGTCGTAAACACAGCAAACCGCTTTTTTCCCGTTTTTAATGGCGTTCGGTATCACGTCTTTGCCGAAATCATGACTGCTGTTTAAGTCTTTTTCGTCTTCCTCGAGGACTTCGCGCAGCTTGTCCGTATCGTAAACGTAGATGCCCATTGAAGCGAGATCGCTTTTCGGTTCGGAAGGTTTTTCTTCAAACCCTGTTATCTCTCCGTTTTCGTTACATTCGAGTATCCCAAACCGGGACGCGTCCTTTTTATCTACTTTCACCGCGTAGATCGTAACGTCCGCGTTATTTTCAACGTGTGTCTTCAACAGATCCGTATAATCGCACGAGTAGATCTGATCGGCTGAAACGATGAGAGTATAGTCGGAGCCTTTTCTTTCACTGTATTCGAGATTGCGGTAGACCGCGTCCGCGGTACCTTTATACCATTCAGCGCCCTCGCGAGTCGAATACGGAGGCAGAAACGACGCGATAATTTTCCACGTCTCACCGTTTCCGATATACTCCGACAGTTCAAAGGGTCGGTACTGAGTAATGATCCCGACGTTTGTTATCCCGCTTTTTCCGAGATTTGTCAACACAAAGTCAACTATACGGTATTTCCCGGCAAACGGGACCGCCGGTTTTGCTTGAGTTTCGGTGAGTCCCCCAAGCCGTCTTCCTTCTCCTCCCGCCAATATCAAAGCGGCGACTTTGTGCTGTGCTTTCATTGTTATACTCCCTTCGAGCCGTTTCGTTTTTAGTGTTTGCAACAATAAATCAAATTATGTTCGGTTTATTGTTTTTTTCAGAAAAGTATTTATTTTTCCTGATCGGTATGATATAATAAAATATCTGTTTAGTCGATCAAATAAATCGGAGTTAATTATGAAACAAAAGCAGTTATTTTCAAATTCGCCGTCTTACACCCGAAGGGAAACAGTTTTTCAGATCGTCTTTTTGATCCTCTTGGTGTTGTGCGTATCGTTTATTTTTTACAATTCATTTCTTTCAAAGGCTTCTTCAAGGAGCATAAGCGTCAAAGTCACAGAACAAATAAATAAGGTGACCGCTTCTGTCGGAGTAAAGCCGGCTACCGACAATACTATCAGGAAGATAGCTCATTTTATCGAGTTTTTCGCTCTCGGAATATTCATGTTCGGATTTTCCGCGTCAAGAAGAAAGAACAAATTTATAAACGCTGTCTGGTGTGCTGTCATTTCTTTGCTCGTCGCCTTGACAGACGAGACGATCCAGGTGTTTTCAAACAGAGGCTCCAGCGTGAAAGACGTTTGGCTCGATGCAATTTCCTCTACGGCAGCTGTTTTTATATTTTATCTCATATTGTTTTTGATCTCGCGAAAAAAAACAATGTCTGCTGATAATGCCGGGTCCGACTCATATAACAAAGATAATAACGGTCAAGCTGACTTGACCGAAAAATGATCAATGGAGGTTAAAAATGGAAAAGAAGTGGTGGCAGGAAGCCGTAGTGTATCAGATCTACTGCAAGAGTTTTCTTGACACGAACGGCGACGGAATAGGCGACTTAAAAGGCGTCTTGCAAAAGCTTGATTACATAAAAGAACTCGGAGCGAACTGTATTTGGTTCAACCCTCTGTATGTGTCTCCGCAAGTGGATAACGGATACGATATTGCTGACTATAAGAACATCGATCCCGCGTACGGTACTCTTGACGACTTCAAAAAGGTTCTTGAAGAGGCTCACAAGCGCGGAATAAGAATTCTGATGGATATGGTCCTCAACCACACGTCGGACGAGCATAAATGGTTTACCGAGTCCCGTAAATCAAAGGACAATAAGTACCGCGACTATTATATCTGGCGTCCCGGGAAAAACGGAAAAGAACCCAACAACTGGGGCAATTATTTCTTTGAACGAAACGGGAGCGCGTGGGAATACGACGGGCGCACGGATGAATACTATCTCCATCAATACTCGTATAAAATGCCGGATCTCAACTGGGAATGCGAAGCGCTGAGGGAGGAAATGTACTCCATGATGCGCTGGTGGCTCGATATGGGCGTAGACGGGTTCCGTCTCGACGTCATCAATATTTTGAAAAAACCAGCCGGTTTACCGGACTCAAAAGCCGTTCCTACGCTTACGAACACCAAAAACGGATATATCGTTGACCGCACGACTACCGCGAACGTAGAGGGGATCCACGAGCTTTTGAAGGAGATAAACCGAAACGTTTTCTCAAAATACGATATAATGACCGTAGGCGAGATCTCGACTCTGAAGGGAATGGAAACTCTTCCTTTCTTTGCTCAGGATTCTCACGAGATCGATACCGTATTTGTATTCGGCGTTGCCAACCGCGACGAGGTCCCCGCATCTCCGAAAAAAATCAAAGAATTTCAGGCTCTTCTGTTGTCGATGGCGAAAAGAAACGCCTGGGTCACTCAGTTCCTGAACAACCACGATCAGCCGAGGCAGGTCTCTCGTTTCGGAAACGACACGGAGCATCGCGAAAGATCCGCAAAAACGCTCGCCACTATGATACATACGCTCGTGGGTACGCCGTTTATCTATCAGGGCGAAGAAATAGGAATGACAAACGTTTGCTATCCTTCGATCAATGATTATAACGACAGATATACGGTCGGAAGGTACGACGCGTTGACAAAGAACGGTATGTCACCCGAAAAAGCGCTCGCCAAACTTCGTCCGATAAGCCGCGACAACGCAAGGTCGCCGTTCCAGTGGAACGACCGTGAAAACGCCGGATTTACCTCGGGCAAGCCGTGGATAAAGGTCGGAGACAGATATAAGGAAATAAACGCGGAAAAAGACCTTTCTTCTCCGGACTCGATCTATAAGTATTACAAAGACCTTATCTCACTCCGCAAAACACATCCTGCGATCGTGGACGGTCTGACCGAATTCGTCGACTTTGAAAACGAGAACGTAATTTCTTACACACGTACGACCTCCAGAGAAACGTTGCTCGTTATCGCAAACTTTTCCGACAAAACCGTCGAATTCGACATAGGAAACGAGCTTGCGTCGTTCAAGTGGAAAACGCTTCTCGCGAATTATTCCGATACCGCAGCCGTTCCCGAAAAGACCGAGTGGCGCCCGTGGGAAAGCGCCGTTTATTCGCTTGAATTCTGAAAAAAATAACGCTCCGCTTTTTTTGCGGAGCGTTTTCGTTTTTATTTGTTTATTCAGCCAAAAGCCTTTCAAGCGCTTCGATCTGCCGTTTTACAGACTCCTCGGAGGGGCCGCCGGCGGCTTTTCTTTCGTTGACACAGTTTACAAGATCGATAGACTTATAGATACCTTCGTCAAACAGACCGGAAAATGTCTTATACTCTTCTAACGACAAAGTATCAAGAGTCTTTTTGTTCTCGATACAATACGCTACCAGTCCTCCGATGATCTTATACGCGTCGCGGAAGGGCATACCCTTCTTTACGAGATAGTCCGCCGCGTCGGTCGCGTTGATAAAGCCTTTATTGCCCGCTCTGCGTAACTCCTCTTTTTTTACGGTAAGCGTATCGAGCATCGAAGAAAAGATCGAAAGACAAATTTTAGTGTTGTCAAGCGCGTCGAAGACCGCCTCTTTATCCTCCTGCATATCTTTATTATAAGCAAGCGGAAGTCCTTTCATCACGGTTAGGAGCGTATGGAGGTCTCCGTAAACACGCCCGCATTTCCCGCGAACGAGTTCGGGAATATCCGGGTTCTTTTTTTGCGGCATGATCGAGCTGCCCGTAGAGTACGCGTCGTCAAGCTCGATAAAACCGAATTCCGATGAACACCAAAGTATGATCTCCTCGGAAAAACGGCTGAGATGCATCATTATAACAGAAAGGTCGAAAAGGAGTTCGAGCGCGTAGTCGCGGTCGGAAACCCCGTCGATACTGTTCAGAGTGATCTCGCGAAATCCGAGAATGTCACGGGTGATCTCGCGGTCGATAGGATAAGTCGTAGAAGAAAGCGCGCCCGATCCGAGCGGCATGACGTCGAGACGGTACGCCGTATCGCTAAGGCGTGAAACGTCGCGTTTGAACATTTCGGCGTACGCGAGAACGTAATGGGCAAAAGTGACCGGCTGCGCCCTTTGCAGATGCGTGTAACCAGGCATGACGGTACCGACGTTGTCTTTTGCAAGACGAAGGATCGACCCGAGCAAGCCTTTTACAAGCAAAGAGACTTCCTCGCACTCTTTTTTCAGATACAGTTTGAAGTCCACAGCGACCTGATCGTTTCTCGAGCGAGCGGTATGGAGTCTCTTTCCCGCGTCTCCTATTCTTTCGGTCAACACCTGTTCGACGAACATGTGTATATCCTCCGCGTCGTCTGAAAAGGCGAGCTTGCCGTTTTCGAGATCGGAAAGAATACCTTTAAGTCCGGCGACTATCTTTTCGGAGTCTTCCGGAGATATTATCCCGCATTTGCCGAGCATCGTCGCGTGAGCGATACTTCCGGTAATATCCTCGCGATACAGCCTTTTATCAAAGCTGAGCGAAGAATTGAAATCGTTGACGCTCGAGTCAAGCTCTTTTTTGAACCTTCCTGCCCACATTTTCATAATGAGTTCTCCTTATAAAACAGACCGTTCCGCGTAAAATCGGTTTTTACGCGGAACGGGATCGTGCATCGTTTGTTCAGATCTTAAAGGGTCAGATCCTTGCAACTCCGCTCTTTCTTGCCGCTTCTGCGACCGCGGCGGCAACGGTGTCCTTTACTCTGGGATCGAACGGAGCGGGGATGATGTATTCTGCGTTGAGCTCTTCATCGGATACGAGAGACGCAATGGCTTTCGCCGCCGCGATCTTCATCGTGTCGTTGATGTCCGAAGCTCTGACGTCGAGCGTTCCGCGGAAAATGCCCGGGAATGCGAGAACGTTGTTGATCTGGTTCGGGAAATCGGATCTGCCGGTACCGACAACTGCCGCGCCTGCCGCTTTCGCGAGGTCGGGCATGATCTCCGGAACGGGGTTTGCCATCGGGAAGAGGATAGGATCCTTAGCCATGGACTTGACCATTTCGGGAGTTACGCAGTTAGGAGCAGAAACGCCGATGAATACGTCCGCGCCCTTGATAACGTCTTCGAGAGAGCCTTTTCTCATCTGCTGGTTGGTGATATTTGCGATGTCTTCTTTTTCGGAGTTCAGACCTTCGCGTCCCTTATAGATAGCGCCTTTTCTGTCGCACATTACGACGTC
>CACZZA010000036.1 GCA_902785485.1 uncultured Ruminococcus sp.
ATCTTGATGGTGAGCGGTACCTCGGTCAATCCGGAGGATTGCGAATAAGCCTTCATATCGGCGACCGCCTGAACGTCTTCGCCCGTAACGTCAGACAGAGCGGAATACGGTCCCCTGAGAGTGACCGAAACGGACTCCGTCTGAAGCTCGCACGAAAGACCGGACGTATTGATAAGAGAGATGTCGTCCACAAGCACGGTCTTTGTCGTTGTGTTTATATGTTTTACGTCCACAGACGCGGTGTTGACGGTATTGATGTTCGTCAGTCCGTCAGGGATCGGGATGGTGACGTTGTTGATGGTCTTGTCGGTCGGGAAATTCTTTTCATCGAGAGTCGTAAGAAGTATCGAATCGACGTTCGTCAGGTCGTGAGGCTCTCCTTTGAGAGTCACCGACTCGGGAAAAACGGTGATCTTGACGTTGTCGTCGTTGAAATAGCCGTTTTTATAAGCGACCTTCAGCGGCACTTCCTTTATCGTGAACAGCTTGACGGTGACGCTGACAGACGTCGTCATCATCTTGATATAGTTGCTCTTGATGACTTCCCCGTTCTCGTCTACAAGTTCAAGAGTAGCCGTCGCGTTGACGGTGCGGCTGACGTTGCCGAGTTTGAGCGTCGCCTGAGCCGCCGCGACGGACGCGATCTCGCTTTCGGGGCCGGTTATCCTGACTTCGCTGATATTGGTCGTCGGATCGTCGAGCTGCTGATCCGACGAAAGGATGTAGTCGACGCACTTGACGGTGACCGGAACGTTGATGGACGAGTTCCGGTCGATATAAGCGAAGATGCTCGTAGCGGACTGACGGTCTATATCCACATCGCTCGGTTTTTCTATGACTATATCGAGCGAATGTCTGCCTGCTGTCTCGACTTTGGAAACGTCAACGTACGCGCGCACGTCGTTTTCGGTAAGCTTGGAAATAACGTTTTTCTTGCCGGAGAACGTCACGTCGATATTATTCTCCTTGCCGGAGACGACAGACCAGCCGGTCTTTTCGGTCAAAACACTTTCGTTTTCTATATCCACAGAGAGAGTGAACTCAGCCTTTTGCGTTGAAGTATCGGTCCCGTAAACGTAGAACCATATAAGAAAAGCGACGAACACGCAGACGATCTTGGCAATGAAATTGAGAGTTCTTCTTTTGGTCACTTCCTTGGGAGCGGACGAAGAATCGAGTTTTATTTTATTCATTTGTTATCCTCTCCTTCCGCCGTGTTTTCGGAATCATCGTAAACGAAGGGATCCTTTCCCGCCGCATTGTGGTTTTTGCCGTTCTTTTTGAACAGTCTGAACCGACGTTTTGTCGTTTCTTCTTCCGCCGAATAGAACGAGATAAGAGCTTTCCGCAGAGATGCGTAGGTGTAATTGCGCTTTATCTTTCCGCCTGAGACAAGAGAGATGACGCCGCTCTCTTCGGAAACGACAAGGACGAGCGCGTCACTGACTTCTGTCATTCCGATAGCGGCTCTGTGACGCGTCCCGAGCTGTTTGTCGATCTCCTGATTTTCGGAAAGAGGAAGGAAACATCCCGCGGCGTAGACCCTGCCCGAACGGATGACGACCGCCCCGTCATGGAGCGGAGTATTCACAAAAAAGATGTTGCGGAGCAAATAAGCGGAAACGTCCGCGTTGACTATCGTTCCGGAGGCGATGATGTCGCCGAGCTTGGTCTCGTTTTCAAATACGATGAGCGCGCCCGTTTTATCCTTGGACAATTCGCAGGCGGCGTCGCAGATGGCGTCGACCAACTGTTCAACGCTCTGGGAGTCGCGCAGACCGAGCGCGCGGAGCCCCCTCAGCGAGTTCCCGCCCGCCTTTTCAAGCGCGGCGCGGAGTTCGGGCTGAAAGATGACGACGAGCGCAAGGAGTCCGATCTGGAAAAAGTTGTTGATCAGGAAGCTCAGCGCCGAAAGTCCGAACAGATTGCTCAGGACGCTTATCAGAACTATGATAAAAACACCAACGGCGAGTTTTCCCGCGCGTCGGTCCCTTATGAATTTGTAAACGTAGTAAAGCAATATCGACACGAGCAGTATGTCGAAAAAATCGGTGACTCCGAATGAGATCGACTTGAACTGGTCGATAAGCTGTTCAAAATATGCTTTGATGGCGTTCATAAAGCTCCCTAACCTTCCGTCGGCTGTTCAGTTTGAAGACTTTTCGTCTTCTTCTTATCAGTATAACACATAATAATTGATTTGAAAATACCTTATATAAAATTAGTCAAAAAATTTTACAAAAAAATCGAACCTGACCTCCGCCAAGTGACGGAAACGAAAAAGAACGGGCATATTTTTCGAGAAAATATCTGAAATATATGGATTTTTTCCGAAGAATACTGTATAATGTACTTTGAATGATTTGAAAACAGAGCGTCGAAAGACGGCGCACCGGAGAGTCTTATGAAAATAACTCAAGCCATCGGAAAGCTGACGAAGCTGCCTCATAAATTCACGTCGGCGGTCATCGCCGTCGGAGGCAAAGGAACGCGTATGGGAGACGCCGCCGGAAAAACGAAGCAATTCATCACGATCCGGGGGATACCCGTTGTCGCGAGGACGCTTATCGCCTTTCAAAACTGCGGATGCATCGACGAGATAGTCATCGTAGCAAACGAGGACGAAACGGAGCTTTATCCGGAGCTTATTAAAGAATACGGTCTTACGAAAGTCACTCGTACCGTCGCCGGAGGAAAGACGCGCCGGGAGTCCGTTTTGAACGGCTTCAACGCCATCGACGAGAGAGCGAGATTCGTCGCGATACACGACGGAGCAAGATGTCTCGTCACCGAAGAAGATATAGAAAAAGTAGTCAGCGCGGCTTATGCTCACGGAGCGGCGATCGCCTGCTCCAAGGTCAACGACACGATCAAGGAAGTCAATATGTCGCTTGACGTCACCCAAACGATAAACAGAGACGCTCTGCGAGCCGCGCAAACACCGCAGGTTTTCGGATGCGACCTGTACAGGGCGATAGCGTTGACCGCAAAAGAGGAAGGCTTTGAAGCAACGGACGACGCATCACTCGCGGAGCATTACGGCTTTAAGGTGCGGGCGGTCGAAACCTCTGAAGACAACTTCAAAATAACGACCAAAAGCGACGTTTTCCGCGCTGAAAGCGTCATAGACAGAAGAAACGGAGACGCAGCAGTCATGAGAATAGGTCACGGATACGACGTTCATAAGCTCGTTGAGGGTCGAAAACTGATCCTCGGCGGCGTCGTCGTCCCACATACGCTCGGTCTCGACGGTCACTCGGACGCGGACGTTCTGCTCCACGCCGTTATGGACGCGGTCCTCGGCGCACTCTCGCTCGGTGATATAGGTCTGCATTTTCCCGACAGCGACGACAGGTATCTCGGCATCGACAGCGGAGTACTTACGTTGAAAGTAGCCGATATGATGAAAGAACGCGGGTTTGAGATCGCGAACATAGACGCGACGGTAATAGCGCAGAAGCCGAAATTACGTCCTTATATCGACGCTATGCGGGAAAACGTCGCAGAGCTGTTCGGATGCGAAAAAGACAGAGTCAACGTCAAAGCGACGACAGAAGAAAAGCTCGGCTTCACCGGGAGAGAAGAAGGAATAGCCGCGCACGCGGTCGTCCTGCTGGAAAAAGCCCGATAGGGTCCCCTGCAAAAGTCTTCCGACGCAAAGGACCCTTATTTCAAGATGACTCCGGCAAAACAACACAGAAGCACGTCCTTTTGAGTTTTCAAATCGCTTTTTTGCCGGAAGTTCACCGTATTTTAGCTCCTTTTCCATAATATGCCGCCGTCCGGCGAGTGACACCGAAAATAAAACAGAACAAAAACACATTATTCCGGAGGAACCTGAAAATGATAAAAATATCCCCATCGATCCTTTCAAGCGACTTTTCCGCGCTCGGGCGAGACGTATGCCAGTGCGTCGCAGGCGGCGCGGAATACCTTCACATCGACGTAATGGATGGCGTTTTCGTGCCGAACATTTCGATCGGCGGAGCGGTACAAAAATCGATAAGAAAATATAAGGGCATCGTATTCGATACACATCTTATGATAATCGACCCCATCCGCTACGTGGAAGACTTTTACAAAGCGGGTTCGGATATAATAACTATCCACCTCGAAAGCTGTGAGAACGTCGGAGAGACGCTCGATAAAATACGCTCGTTCGGCATAAAAGCAGGTCTTTCGATCAAGCCGAAAACTCCTGTCGACTCGATACTTCCCTACGTCGGTAAATTCGATATGCTCCTTATCATGTCGGTCGAGCCGGGATTCGGCGGACAGGCTTTCATCGAGTCCTCGCTCGATAAGATCAGAGAGGCGAGAAAACTCCTTCCCGATCTTGACATCGAGGTCGACGGCGGGATCTCCAAAAACAATATCAAAGAAGTCGTCGACGCCGGAGCCAACGTCATCGTCGCGGGGTCGGCGGTCTTCAAAGGCGACATAGTCACATCAATCAAGGAATTACGCGAAGCGGCGGAGAATTAACGAAGTGAACGAAAAGCACACATTAAAAGAATATCTCGAAACGCTCGAAAAAGCCGGGACGCTCGTATCTCACACTCTTCCAGACGAGCTGTTGGATCACAAAATCGAATGCCTTACGTACGACACGCGCAAGATCTCATCTGACGCTCTGTTCGTATGCAAGGGAGCGCATTTCAAACCGGAATATCTTTCCGCGGCGCTCAAAGGCGGAGCCGTTGCCTACGTTTGCTCGACCGACTCCGGGTTCGACCTGCCCGACGGGATCTTTGTAAACGACGTACGCAAGAGCCTCGCCCCTCTCGCAAAGCTGTTCCATAACGACGCGCAGGGTTCGCTTTGCAAGATCGGAATAACCGGAACAAAAGGCAAAAGCACGACTCTTTATTACCTTAAAAGCATTCTCGATCTTTATCTCGAAAGCAAAGGCAAAAAGAACTGCGCTTTCATTTCGTCGATAGACACCTACGACGGAGTCGAACGTTTCGAGTCTCACATCACTACTCCGGACGTGTTCGAGCTTTGGGAGCATTTTGAAAACGCGGTCCGTTCGGGTATTACGCACCTCGCGATGGAGGTTTCGAGCCAGGCTCTGAAATACGGAAGGAGCGACCTTGTCGAATTTGACTTTGCCGCGTTCACGAACATCGGAGAGGATCATATCAGCGACGTTGAACACAAGGATTTTGAGGATTATTTCACTTCCAAACTGAAAATATTCGACTCCTGCCGCACCGCCGTAATCAATACAGACTCGGATCACGCTGACAGGATATCGGCTTACGCAAAAGGCAGATGCAATATACTCACATACGGCTCTTCTCCCTCCGACGACGTTTCGGTTTCAAACGTTGAAAAACGTGAAGACGGGATATATTTCACCGTAAAAACTCCCGAGTGGACAAAAGAAATGCTTATCACGATGCCCGGACTTTTCAACGTATCGAACGCGCTTTGCGCCGCCGCTTTGTCCTATTCTCTCGGAATAGGACCCGAATATATAGCGGAAGGACTGCGCGAAGCGAGAGTCAGCGGAAGAATGCAGGTTTATAACAGCGCAGACGGCAAGATAGTCATAATCGTCGACTACGCGCACAACAAGATGTCGTTCGACGCTCTTTACGACACGGTCAGAAAAGAATATCCGGGATACTCCGTTGTTTCGGTATTCGGCTGTCCGGGGAAAAAAGCGTTCAAACGCAGGTTTGACCTCGGAGAAAGCGCGAACGCGAACGCCGACTTCGTAGTACTCTGCGAAGAGGACTCCGGCGAAGAGTCTTTCGAGAGCATTGCGAGCGACATAAGAACAAAAATAACCGACGTTCCATGTGTTCTCATAGAAGACAGAAAGAAAGCGCTTGAATACGCCGTGAGAATGACGGAAGGCGAAAAGAAAGTCATCCTCTTCACCGGGAAAGGCGAAGAGACGAGACTCAAAAGAGGAAACGAGTACGTCGACGCTCCGACCGACGTCGCTCTTTCTCTCGGTGAACTCGAATACTACGATTCGCTTGTTTTCAACTGATCAAAACTAACGTCTACGCCGCGCGAACGGCGGTATGATTTGAAAGGATAATACATCATGTGCGGATTTACCGGTTTTTTTGAAACGGGTTCCCCGTCTTACGACAGAAAAGAGATCGCCAAAAAAATGGCGGACACCATAATCCACCGCGGTCCGGACTCGGACGGGATGTTCTCCGACGAATACGTCACCCTCGCGTTCAGACGTCTTTCGATAATAGACCTCGCGGGAGGCGATCAACCCATTTTTTCGGACGACGGGCGCTACGTCGTCGTCTTCAACGGCGAGATATACAACTACAAAGAACTGAGAAAAGAGCTTACCGAAAAATACGGGCGTAGATTCTCAACAAACTCCGACACCGAATCGATCGTCGAGGCGTATTCCGTATTCGGAGAGGAAACGGCGTCGCATCTGCGCGGGATGTTCGCGTTCGTCATCTACGACACCGTTCTCCACACCCTCTACGGAGCGCGCGACTATTTCGGGATCAAGCCGTTCTATTACGGAATATTCGGAGATACGTTCCTGTTCGGCTCGGAGATCAAGTCGTTCCTTCCCCACCCCGCTTTCAAAAAAGAGCTCAACGACGACGCGCTCAAAATGTATCTCGAATTCCAGTACTCGCCGATGAAAGAGTGCATATTCAAAAACGTGTTCAAGCTGACTCAGGGGCATTATTTTACCTATAAAAACGGCGTGTTTGAGGAGAAAGCGTATTTCACCCCAGAACTCGATCCGAAAAATCGCGGATATGAGGAAACGGTGAAGCTCATCGACGAGACGGTCAAGTCGTCTGTCGAGTACCACCGAATTTCCGACGTCGAGGTCGGTTTCTTCCTTTCAGGAGGCGTCGATTCCAGCTATATGGCTTCTCTTATCAGCGAGACCAAGACCGAACCGATGAAGACCTATTCCGTCGGATTCCGCATCGACGGATTTGACGAGACTAACCTCGCGCACGGTCTTTGCGAGATCCTCAAAGTTCCGCACAGGATCAAAGAGATCGACCCGGACGACTTTTTCAACGCGCTTCCGATGGTGCAGTACCACTCGGACGAGCCTCACGCCAACCTGTCGGCAGTTCCGCTGTATTACCTCGCGTCGCTCGCCTCCGAGGACGTCAAGGTCGTCCTTTCGGGAGAGGGCGCGGACGAGTTTTTCGGCGGGTACGACTGGTATATCCAATCCGGCTTTTCGAGGGTATATAAGAAGCTCCCGCAGGGATTGCGAAACGTTTTTGCGAAGACGCTCGGCAAGATCCCGCAAAAACATATCAAAAGATTTTTCACAGACAACGCGAAACGCGTCGAAGATACCTACGTCGGTCAAGCGTTCATCATGGACGACGCGCTCGCGGACAGGCTCATAAACAAATCGCACGCAAGCAAAATGACGTTCAGGGACGTCACCGCTCCTTACTATGAAAAAGTCAAGGGATGCGACGACCTTACCAAAAAAATGTACCTCGATATGAACCTCTGGCTTCCGGGAGACATACTGCTCAAAGCGGACAAAATGAGTATGGCTCACAGTCTTGAAGCTCGCGTCCCGTACCTTGATATTAAGGTCTGGGACGTCGCGAGAACTCTGACCTCCGCGCAAAAAATGAAGGGGCGCCACACTAAACGCGCGTTCCGCACCGCGGCGAACAGACACATTCCCGAGGAATGGGCGAACCGCAAGAAAGCGGGTTTTATGGTCCCCTTCCGCGTATGGATCAAGGAAGACCGGTTCAGGAGCAAGGTCGAAGGCTACTTCAACAAAGACTACGCCAAGGAGTTTTTCGACACCGAACTGCTTAAAACAATGCTTGAAGAACACGTTTCGGGCAAAAAGAACAACGCGCGGGTCATCTATACCGTGCTTAGCTTCCTCATCTGGTACGAACAGTATTTCGTTTTGAGATAAAAGGACTTGAAAATGAACGACAAAGCATTTTTTCCGATAATACTCGGCAGCGACGAGAACGCGTACGGCACGGCGAGACTGTTCAACGAAGCGTACTCCGTCCGTCCTCTGCTCCTCTGCGCACGTCAGCTCATCCCGACCGTGTACAGTAAGCTTTTCGACACGAAGTGCGTAAAAGACCTTGACCGCGAAGAGGTCTTCGTTCCCGAGCTGCTGAAGGTCGTAAAAGAAAAGAAGGAAATATACGAAAAAGTCCTCGTCATCGCTTGCTCGGACTATTATTCCGCTATGATGTCGAAAAACTTTGATAAGTTCGAGGGACTGATCGCGAACAGATACAACACGCCGGAGCTGCTCGACACACTCGACACTAAGGATAAATTTTACGCGCTCTGCGATAAGTTCGGTATGACGTACCCCAAGACCTGCGTGGCGCTCCCCGAAGAACGGGTCGACGCGGTGGACAGGCTCCCGTTCGGGTTTCCCATCGTCGTCAAACCCGAAAACAGCAACGCGACGGACTACCTCCACGTTTCGTTCGAGGGCAAGAAGAAGGTATTTTTCTTCGACGACCGCGAAAGCTACCTCAAAGTCATCAACAGTATGAACAAGTCGGACTATAAGGGCAAGCTGATAATCCAGGAGTTCATCCCCGGCGACGACTCTGCGATGAGAGTCATGAACTCGTATTCGTCTCCCGACGGGCAGGTCCGCGCGATGGGACTCGGTCAGCCGGTGCTTGAAGAGTACCATCCGAAAACTCTCGGAAATTACGCCGCGATAATCTCACGGAGCGACAAAGCTCTGTACAGGCAGATCGCCGATTTTCTCGAAAAGATCGGTTACGTCGGATTTGCAAATATCGATATGAAATACGACGCGCGGAGCGGCAAGTATTATATGATGGAGATAAACCCTCGTCTCGGTCGGAGCAGCTTCTTCTTACGCGCCGCCGGTATGAATATGATGAAGATCATGACCGACGACGTCGTTTTCGGTGAAAAAAAGCCATTGGAACTGCTCGACAACACGGCGTTCTGGGCGAACGTACCGAAGACCGTTATAAGAAAATACCTCAAAAACGACGCGCTGAAAAAAGAGATAAAGTCGCTTATCAAAGCGAAAAAGTATATGCGTACGCTCGACTGTCCCGGAGACAACGATTTAAGACGCGTGCTTCGGATCAAAAAATACTACTACGGGCAATACAAGAACTTCAGGAACTTCTATTTTGACAAAAGTAAAGAAGGAACAAAGAAATGAGCGGTCTTCTCCCTTTTATTGCGCTCTCCGTCGGATTTGCGGCGATACTGTTTCTTGCGCCGTTATCCGGAAAGAAAAGAAAAACAGGACTTATTCTGCTTGCCGTCGCGGTACTCGCGGAATTGCTCGTTTTTAACTTCAAAGCGGTCCTTTCGCTCGGTAATACCCCGTTTTCGCTCGAAAAAGACAAAGCGGTAATAACCGAGACGTCGGGAGGCAAAGGCGAAGCCGTCTCGTTTGAAGGGTTAGACGAACAGATCTCCGCCCTTCGGATCAAAGTTACGATGTCGGATGAAACGACCGACGAGAACGGAAACAAGGTAGACCGGTGCAACGTCGTCACTCTGACAGTAGACGCGACCGACGAGACTCAAAGCGAGTCTTATCGCCGGATCGTAAGCGATCACAAGATCATCCGCGGAATAACCGACAGCGAATACGTCAAGGTCAACCTTTCAGGCAAGTGCGACAGGCTGAGACTCACGCTCAACGCGGATTCCGGAAGCGTTTCGGTCGACGAAATCGACGCGAACGTCCGCCTGCCGTTCGTATTCTCGTACCTCAGATTATTGCTGATTTTCGGTCTTTCGTTCGGGGCGTACCTCCTGCTTACCTCGTCGGTATTCAAAAAGCCGCTCGAAAGCTCCTTCGGATACGCAAAACGGCTCACCTTCGCGCTGACTGCGGTATTTCTGATCTGTGCGGTCGTTCTGACGATGATCTACAATCTCGACCGCACGGGATACGTGTTCTCGGATTACAGATCGGATTCTGGCAACCAGATCTCAAAGGAACTCGTCGACGCGTTCCGAGCCGGGCAGATCTCGCTTCTCGACAAGCCGTCCGACGGGATCCTCGCGATGGAAAACCCGTATGACTGGAACGCGAGGATAAATGCGAAGGTCTCGTACAAATGGGATCACCTGCTTTACGAGGGCAAGTATTATTCATACTACGGCATAGCGCCGGTGATACTCCTGTTTTTGCCCTACAACGTCATCACCGGGCATTATTTCCCGACCCCGGCGGCAGTACTGCTTTTCGGAGGGCTCGGGATACTCTTCCTCTCCCTGCTCTTCTTTGAATTTGCAAAGCGTTTCATGCCGAAAATGAAGACGGGAGTCTACCTTTCGAGCCTCTTGATATTGCAGTTCGCGAGCGGGATATGGTACTGCTTCGCGTCCCCTCTGTTCTACGAGATAGCGCAATCGGCGGGATTTTGCTTTACCGTACTCGGATTCTACTGCCTTATAAGATCGAACGTATTTACTGATAAAAAAATATCTCTGCCGTCTCTTGCCCTCTCGTCGGTGTTCCTCTCGCTCGCCGTGATGTCGCGCCCGACGACGGCGGTCTACTGCTTCTGCGCGGTGCTGATAATTCTGCTCGAGTTCTTCCGCAGAAAGAAGACCGAAGGCTTTCCGACAAAGAACGCCGCACTGTTCTTCGTATGCTCGCTTGCCGGGTTCGTAGTTCTCGGGTCGGCGCAAATGGCGTACAACTATGCGCGGTTCGGGTCCTTCACCGATTTCGGCATACAGTATTCGCTGACGATAAACGACTTTACCCGCGCACAGTTCCACTTCGATCAGACGTTGATAGGGTTTTACAATTATCTTATAGCGTTTCCCGTTATAAAGCCGGAATTTCCGTTCATCCTGTCGAATTACTCGACCCTCGGAGTATCCGGATACTACTTCACCGCCAACACGAACGCGATCGGGATATTCTTCCGCGCGCTCCCCTCGCTCGGACTTTTCCGCACGCATTCGCTTATAAAGGCGCTCGACAAGGATAAACGTAAATACGTGCTTCCGGTATTGATAACGGTCTGCATACTCTGTCCGCTCATCATTATTTTCTCGATCTGGGAAAGCGGATACGGAGTCCGTTACGCGGCGGACTTCTCGTGGCAGATGGTCCTCGGAGGGATATTCGTCCTCTACGCTCTCAAAAAAGACAGGCTCAGCGAAAAGTTTTTCGTAATTTCGGCGGTCTGCGCCTGCCTCGTGTGCCTCGCCTTGACGTACTCGTATTTTTCGCCCGCGGGAAGCATGAAATTCGACTATCTCGCGCTCAAGGGCGTGTTTGAATTCTGGAAATAAGAGGTGATAAAGTGATCTTATATCTTGTGATCCCCTGCTACAACGAAGAAGAAGTACTGCCCGAGACGTCGGAACGGCTCGCCGAAAAGTTTGCCGCGCTGACAAACGAAGGCAAGATCGGGCGTGAGAGCCGTATCGTGTTCGTCGACGACGGCTCGAAGGACAGGACGTGGGAGCTCATCGAAGGTCTGCACGCGCAGAACGAGTGTTTCCGCGGGATAAAGCTCTCGCGCAACAAAGGGCATCAAAACGCCCTGCTCGCCGGACTTATGACGGTAAAGGACGAGTGCGACGCGGCGATCAGCCTCGACGCCGACCTTCAGGACGATATTAACGCCATAGACGCGATGGTGGACAAATATAACGAGGGGTGCGATGTCGTTTACGGCGTGCGCTCATCGCGCAAAAAGGATTCCGTCTTCAAGCGGACGACGGCGCGCGCTTTCTACCGCCTTATGACACGAATGGGCGTCGAATGCGTCTACGACCACGCGGATTACCGTCTGCTCTCCCGCCGCGCGCTCGAGGCGCTCTCCGAGTTCAAGGAGGTCAACCTCTTTCTGCGCGGACTCGTTCCGCTTATCGGCTTCAAGAGCGATACAGTCACATACGAACGCGGCGAACGCTTCGCAGGAAAATCGAAATATCCGCTCAAAAAAATGCTCTCCTTCGCGTTTGAGGGGATAACCTCGATGTCGATAAAGCCGATAAGACTCATTACCGCGCTCGGTCTTATCATCTTTTTCGTCAGCATCGCGTTTCTTATCTACTCGCTGATACGCCATTTCACGGGCAACACCGAGCTTGGCTGGACGTCGCTGATGATCTCGATATGGGCGATAGGCGGACTTCAGCTCCTCGCCATCGGCGTCATCGGCGAATACGTCGGCAAAATATACCTCGAAACCAAGGAAAGACCGCGTTTCATCATCGAAAAATATTTGAAATAACACATAAAAGGAAGGTAGTATTATGATCTTTTTGGGACTTGACGTCGGCTCGAGCGGATGCAAATGCGTGGCGTTCAACGAGGACGGCGCTTTTCTGAACAAATGTTACGAGGAGTACCCCACCCGCGCGGGACAGGGAGATATGGACAGCAATGCCATGACGAAGAGCATCTTCGGAGTCATCAAGGGCTGCGCCGCCTCGATCAAAGCGGACGAAGTCGCTGCTATTTCCATCACCTCGTTCGGTGAATCGTTCGTTCCGGTCGACCGCGACGGAAACGCGCTTTCCGATATTATAATGTACACAGACAAGCGCGGCATCCCGGAATGCTCGGAGCTTGTTGAAAAGCTCGGCAAAGAGAAAATAATGGAGATCACCTGCGACAAGCCGGACTCGATGTATTCCCTGCCGAAGATAATGTATTCTCTCCGCAACATCCCCGCGGTGAAGGAAAAGGCGTGGAAGTTCCTGCTTATCGGCGACTACGTCGCGTTCAAGCTCTCGGGAGAGACCAAGATAAATTACAGCCTCGCGTGCCGCAGTCTCGCGTTCGACGTCGAAGGGCGCCGTATGTCCGACGAGATCCTCTCGGCGGCGGGTATCACTTCCGATATGCTTTCGACTCCCGTTCCCTGCGGTACGGTAGTCGGCGAGATCCTTCCGAACCTCGCCGAGGAGTTCGGTCTGCCGAAGTCCGTTAAAATAGTCATCGCCGCGCACGACCAGGTGGCGGCGGCGCTCGGCGCGGGCGTGCTTCGCGAGGGCGAGGCGGTGGACGGCACAGGCTCCGTCGAGTGTATCACTCCCGTTTTCAAGGGTATCATCCGCGACAAGGCGTTCACCGAGAATAACTTCGTCTGCGTTCCCCATCCGGCGGCGCCCGACCTCTACGCGACCTACGCGTTCAACTTTGCGGGCGGCGTTTCGCTCAAGTGGTTCCGCGACTGCTTCGCGGCTAACCTCAAGCCCGAGGCAAAACAGCGCGGAGTCAGCGTCTACCGTATGCTCGACGAGACCTGCGCGAGCGAGCCTTCGTCCGTCATCGTGGTCCCGCACTTTATGGGCGCGGGCGGCACTCCCGACCTCGTCTCGACCGCGAAAGGTACCATCACCGGACTCGACATGGCAAAGGGACTGCCGGACATCTACCGCGCGTTCATGGAAGGACTTACCTTCGAGATGGCGTACAACCTCGAAAAGCTCGGACAGTTCGGCATCAAGGTAGACTCCCTGAAGGCGACCGGCGGCGGCGCGACCTCTCCGATCTGGCTACGCATCAAGTCCGACATTCTCAAAAAACCGATCACTCCCCTGCTTACAGACGAAGCGGGAGCGGCAGGCTGCGCGATGCTCGCATCCGTTGCGCTCGGAAAGTACGCAAACCTCTACGATGCGGCGGAAAAGTTCGTCAAATACGGCGAGACCGTGCATCCCGAAAACACCTTCACCGCGATCTACGAGGAAAAGTACGAAAAGTACAAGAAGATCCGCAGCTCGATGCTGTATATGTGAAATAATAATTATTTACAGAACAAAAGCGTGGGGAGGACCTTTTAAGGAAAGGTCCTCCCCACACCCCTTTCTAAACCTTTCATAGGGGAAAGGACGATAAACAAGAATTTAGCGAACGGTTTGCACGGATTTCACCTACGACAATAACGTGTTACCCCCGCCGCCGGTAGGGGAGCCGCTCTGCTGCTCCCGCATACAAACGACATCCGCAGACTT
>CACZZA010000037.1 GCA_902785485.1 uncultured Ruminococcus sp.
TATCTGCGCCCTGACTATGGTATGGCAGCTGACGCCGTGGGCGGACTGAAAATCAGATCGTAAAATTCACATATAAATCGGAGGAGACCACAATGTTAAAAGGAAACGCAATCGTAGGACAGTCGGGCGGACCGACCTGCGCCATCAACGCGACTCTCGCGGGAGTTATCCGCGGAGCGTTCAAGTGCCCTGCTATCGACCGCATTTTCGGCGCGCGCAACGGAGTCGAAGGAATGCTCGCCGGACGTATCGTCGACCTCAATACCCTTATCAAGGGCGAGGACGATATACGTCTGCTCGCCGCAACGCCCGCCGCGGCGCTCGGAAGCTGCCGCAAGAAGCTCCCCAAGATAGGCGAGGACGACGCGACGTATGAAAAACTGTTCGATTTCTTCAAGAAAAACGACATCCGCTATTTCTTCTATATAGGCGGCAACGACTCGATGGACACCGTCGCCAAGGTTTCCGCGTACGCGGCGACCCACGACTATGAGATAAGAGTCATGGGCGTACCGAAGACGATAGACAACGACGTCGTCGGCACCGACCACACGCCCGGTTACGGCTCTGCGGCTAAATACATCGCCGTTTCGATGCAGGAAATGATCCGCGACTGCGCGGTCTACACGGTCAAGGCGGTCACGATAGTCGAGATAATGGGACGCGACGCGGGCTGGCTCACCGTCGCGGCGGCTCTCCCCAGGCTCAACGGAGAGGGACCCGACCTCATCTATCTCCCCGAACGCGATTTCGATAACGACGCTTTCCTCGAGGACGTAAAGGCGGCGCTCGAACGTCATCCCAACGTCGTCGTCGCGGTCTCCGAAGGACTGAGATACAAGGACGGCCGCTACGTCGGAGAGGGCACGCAGAGCGGAGTCCTCGACGTGTTCGGACATAAGTATCTTTCGGGCACGGGCAAGGCGCTCGAAATGCTCGTCAAAGAGAAGATCGGATGCAAGGTGCGTTCGGTCGAGCTGAACATCCTCCAGAGATGCGCGTCGCATATCGCCTCGAAGACCGACATCGACGAATCGCTGATGATAGGCGAGGCGGCGGTCGAGTGCGCGGCAAACGGCGTCAGCGGCAAGATGATGTGCTTTGAAAGAGCGGAAGGAGAATACTCCGTCAAGCCGATCTACAACAACATCGAAGACATCGCGAACAAGGTCAAGACCGTTCCGGACGAGTTCATCAACGCGCGCGGCAACGACGTCACCCCCGAGTGCGTCGAATATCTGCGTCCGCTCATCGCCGGCGAGAACCCGATAGAGTACGAGAACGGACTTCCCAAGCTGTTCGTGATAAAATAAGAGAAAACGTGAATAAACGTCCCCGATAATGCCGATACTTCCGTCAGAGATATTCTGAAAAAACGGAGGGAACACAATGAACGGTAAACTCAAGACAATCGGCAAGGGAGCGATCGCGTCCGCGCTCGCTATCTCCGCGATAGGCGTTGCGGTGATGGCGGTCAAAAAGCCGGACGACGCGACGAAAAAGCTCCGCAAGAAGACCGCGAAAGCGCTCGACAACGTCGGAGATATGATGCAGAACGTCGCGGATATGCTGAAATAACGAAAACAAAAGGACTTTCTTCGCGGAAAGTCCTTTTGTTTACGCTTTTATTAAGTTGCCCAGGAATTTATCGTATTCCGTTTTGAGCTGCATAAATTTTACGTTGGAGTCGTTCAGGATATCCTTGATCTGATCGAGGTCGAGCGTCAGGACGCTATCACCCGGTCCGAACTCCCGGTCTTCGATCCCGTGACGGGATAAGAACGAGTGATCGTCAGGGTTTTTCAAAGAAACCAGCACTTCGTATTTTCCGTCCTCCGATTCGGGACTTGTCAGCAAGCCGTCCGACGCTTTTGCCTCCTGCTCCCTGTCGAGGTTTTTGAAAAAGAACAGCTCGTCATATCTGCCTTCGTGTTTTTCCGTTTTCTTTTCAAGGACCACGCTGTCCGCGTTTAAGCGAAAGCGCAGCTCTTCCGTATCGTACCCGTGTTCCGAATAATACTGCGGGAGTAATGTAAATGCGACGACCGTCTCTTTTTCGGAGCGGCTGATAACCTTGAGCTCTGATCCGTACTTGTTTGAGAAGTGATCATACGACCTCAGATCCGGAGTATAATACAGGTACTCCTTTCCTTCTACCTCAACGTGCTTGAAATGTTCTGAGAACACGTCGTAATATAAATCACGGTCGAAAACCGTATCCAGATGACTCAGCGTTTCTTCAAGCAAGCTGCCGTTATCGTCTGCGTACATTATCTCGGAGCTGTTTACATAATATCCTGTATATTTGCCCGGATCATCCAGATATTCGCTGACTTTTACCGCTTTTACTATCTTCTTTTCGTCTCCGTCTTTTATCTTGAGCGGATAATAAACGTTCTCGGCATTGTCGTTATCACGTGAAAGAAGATTTGTATTGAACAACAGGTCAGGGTGGTTGACAGATATGTCAAGAGAGGCGCAACGACAGATGGAGTAGAGATGCTGAATGTTGATAAACGCCATTGAACACAGTTGTCGGTCGCTGAGTTCTTCCGTGTCGGTTATCCTTTCGGCGAGGATGCAGGTTATCTCACCCTCGGGAGAGTCGACAAACTCACGAAGAGACGCCGTATACGTTTCTATATCAGCGCCCTGATCCGCCGGGCGTTCGCTTTTGATATAAAAAGTCAGTCTGACCGGAATATACCCGGATCCGGTCGTATACGAACGCAGACGGTATTGTCCTCTGACCTTGTCGTAACCCGCGCTTGCCCATCTGTAAGAAGAAAGGATCGGATGATCTTCCGCACGGTCTCCCGAACTGAAGGATTCCGTCTTGCGTTTATTTACGCTGTAGTAACCGTGGAGCGTTGCGACGCTGACAAACGTTCCGGACGGAACGTCGTCCGGCGACGGCTCGTCTGAAGCGAACACGAACTCGTAGGTTTGTTGTTCCCCGTTTCCGGAGGTCCGGATGAACGATATCGCGCTTGCGTTCTGCTCCGGGAACGGACGTACGCCGCTTCTTTTGAGCCCCAAACCGCAAAGCTCTCCGTACGTCGTTTTCAGCAGTCCGTCCAAAGAGTCGTATTCGCAGAACGTTCTCCCGCACGAAACGATATATGGAAAGGTATTTTTGACGAAAAATGAATCAAAGGGGAGTATCCCGTCTTCTTCCTCTCCGTAAAGCGCGGACGCGTTGACGAATCTGACGCCGTCCTCCGTATAATCGTCCGCATCGTGAGCGTTATCTTTTTCGCATCCGACGAACACGCCGAGCAGACTCGACAAAACGAGGCACGCCGCTAAGAGAGCGTAACCCTTCTTTTTCGCCGTTTTTGAAGCTATGGCTTCGAACCTCTTTTTCAGCTCGCTTTTGCCCGAAAAGAGGTCGGTCGACGCGTGCTTTTTTCCGCAGGCGGTCTTTTGTATCACCGACAGCAGGGAAGCGCCGTACTCCTCTTTTTCAAGCCCGTATTCTCCGTTCGTCGAAGCCTCGTCGCAGCTTATCTCCGCTTCGCGCCGGTAAAAACGCACCGCGAGATATGCAAACGGATCGAACCACAGCAGAGACAGAACGAACGCGGAGGCGAGCGAAAGCAGATGATCTTTCCTTTTATAATGTATAATTTCGTGCGTGAGGATCGTTTTTAGCTCTTCTTCGGTATATCCGACGTCCGGTAGGACGATGCGCGGTCTGAAGAAGCCGAGCAGCATCGGACTGTGTTCGCTTTTGCTCTTTTTCAGTTCGGGAGGGGAAGTGATCCCGACGCGAGAGCAGACCCCGTAATAAACCGCGCTCTCCCTTTCGTCGGGATCGCGGAGCGTTTTTCCGAACCGCTTTGAGTAAACGGTATAACCTAAGAGCCTTACGGACAGAGTGACCGCGGAAACGAATACTATAAGGTAAGGAAGCGCTTTGACCGCCGCCCTCGCCGCCTTTTTGAGAAACGGCTCGCCGTTCTCGTTTATCTCGGTATTCTGTTCAACCGCCGCCGACGGCTGTCCGGCTCTCGGAGCCGAAACGTTTTCGTCCGTCGCTTCGCCTTTTATTGAAGACGGCGTATTAGTTCCGATCACGCGCGACGACGTAACGGGAGCGGAAGAAGAAATAGAAGGAGCGTCCGCGTCGGGGCGGGAAGGCTCCGAACGCTCCGTCACGGAATATAAGAAGGTCGGCTCGGGCAGTCTTTCGACCGGACTTACGGGGAGCATATTCAGCGAAAACGGAACGCAGAGCCGTAATAAGACGATGACCCAGAGGATATAACGGCTCTTTGCCCTCAGCTTTTTTCCGAAAAGCAGGGTCGTCAACGCGGAGACGCCTACGATGATCGCGGAAAATATCGCGAAGTTGAGGATAAACAGAGCGGGACCGTTCATTTTGCCCCTCCTTTTTTGAGTATGTCCGCCAGCTCGTCGATGTCGCTTTTGTCGAGCTTGCCGTCCGAGATCAGCGAAACTATCAGATTTTTCCAGCTTCCGCCGTAGAGCTTGCCGACGAGAACGTCGGATTCTCCGGCGGCGTAGTCTTTTTCCTTCACAAGCGGAGTTATCAGCTTGTACGGGTTCGGAGCGTCTACGGTCTGCTGACATAAGAATCCACGCCCCTCGAGCCTCGAGATCAGGGTATGCACCGAGGGCTTCGAGCATCTGCGCTTTGTCTTCAGCTCGTCATATATCTCCGATACGCGCATCGGCCTGCCTTTTTTCCAGAGTATCAGCATCACGTCAAGCTCCGCGTCGGGTATCCTTTGCAGTATGTCCATATTTCGACCCTTTCTGCTTTTTGGTTTATACGTCTGTATATACCATAGCATAGGTATATACATTTGTCAATACCTTTTTGAAAAAAGTTTTTGAAAACAAAAACGAGGACCTTCCGGTCCTCGTGGTGTTTTGTACGTACTTACGAAAGCATGCTGTAGTTGGGAGCCTCTTTCGTGATGTTGATGTCGTGGGGATGGGATTCACGGAGTCCCGCGCCGGTGATGCGGACGAATTTGGTTTTCGTCTTGAGCTCGGCTATATTCGCGCAGCCGCAGTAACCCATACCGGAGCGCAGTCCGCCGATGAGCTGATATACGGTGTCGGAGAGGGGGCCTTTGTACGGTACGCGTCCCTCGACTCCCTCGGGAACGAGCTTGTTCGCCGAGCTTCCTTCCTGGAAGTATCTGTCCTTCGAGCCTTTTTCCATCGCCGCGAGCGAGCCCATGCCGCGGTAGACCTTGAAACGGCGTCCCTGATAGATCTCGGAGTCTCCGGGAGACTCCTCGCAGCCCGCGAAGAGCGAGCCGATCATGATGGCGTCCGCGCCCGCCGCGATCGCTTTGGGAAGGTCGCCGGAATACTTGATACCGCCGTCCGCGATGACCGGGATGCCGTACTTGGCGGCGACTTCGGAAGCGTCGCAGATCGCCGTGATCTGAGGTACGCCGATACCGGCGACGACGCGGGTCGTGCATATCGATCCGGGTCCGATACCGACCTTGATGGCGTCCGCACCCGCTTTGATGAGGTCTTCCGCCGCTTCAGCCGTCGCGATGTTGCCCGCGCAGAGCTGAGCGTTCGGGAAGGCTTCTTTAACTTTTGCGATGCAGTTGAGTATATTCTTTGAGTGACCGTGCGCGGAGTCGAGTACGAGCAGGTCGACGCCCACGGAAAGGAGCGCTTCGACTCTCGTCAGAACGTCCGCCGTGACGCCTATCGCCGCGCCGCAGAGCAGACGGCCGTCCGCATCCTTCGCGGAGTTCGGGTACTTGCTCGCCTTTTCTATGTCCTTGATGGTGATAAGACCGCAAAGCCTGTTCTGCTCGTCTACGAGCGGGAGTTTTTCGATCTTGTGCTTGCGCAGGATCTCCTGCGCCTCTGCGAGCGTAGTGCCCGCCTTTGAAGTCACGAGGTTGTCTTTGGTCATGACTTCTTTGATCTTCATGTCGTGGCTGTCAAGGAATCGCATATCGCGGTTCGTGATGATGCCGACGAGGCGTTTTTCCCCGTCGCAGATCGGCACGCCGGAAATGCGGTATTTGCCCATCAGTTCGTTCGCCTCGTAAACGTAGTTCTCCGGCGAAAGATAGAAGGGATTGGAGATAACGCCGTTTTCCGATCTTTTGACTCTCTCGACCTCGTCTCTCTGGCGTTCGATAGTCATATTCTTATGTATGACTCCGATGCCTCCCTCGCGCGCCATGGCGATCGCGAGTCCCGATTCGGTGACGGTGTCCATCGCCGCTGACATCAGCGGAATGTTGAGCCTGATTTTTTTCGTAACGTTGGTGCCGAGCTCGGCGGTGTTGGGCAGGACGTCGCTCTTTGCGGGTATGAGCAGGACGTCGTCGAAGGTGAGACCTTCTTTTTCAAAGCGGTTTGCGTACGACATGATATTCCTCCGTGCGGTTTGTTTGGGCGGTATCTTATTAATTCTTTATTATAAACTAAAAATCGCGATTAGTCAACGGAAAAAAAGTCGTTTTTCAAAAAAATCTGCAAAAAACTCCGCTTTTGCGTTTTTTTCAAATAAAGTCCTCCGCACTTGAAAATCGGAAGGGTTTATGATATACTGACAGAAAAGGTCTATTTGATATGGAGATCATTACGGCGACGTTTCTTTCCGACGGACCGCCGCCGTGTCTTTATCGAAACAATCAGAAACGAGAACAAGATGAGAACCGATTTCAAAAAGAACGCCTCAGTCTCCCTCTTCTTCGCCTCCTTTATGTTCGTGCAGTTTGCGACGCTTCGTATGGGAAATCAGGCGGGACGCGGATTTCTGAGTGACGAACGTCAGGAAAAAGTATATATTTTTCTTCAGGTCTTCGTGATCTGCGGTATCGCGCTCCGCGTCTTACTCGGCTCCGTCCTTAAAAACGGACGAGCGGCAAAGGTCGTGTCTGCCATCTCGCTGTGCGTAAACTGCGTCTGCTTCGGCTATATGCTTTTTGCGCCGATAGACACCTCGGTTTACCTTGCGGTTACGTTTATTTCCGTATTCTGCCTCGGCTTTATCGCGGGAGGGGTATATCTCAGGATGTCGGAGTATTACGGGGCGGGGCTTTGTGTCGGTATTTGTATGGGAACGGGATACTCAGCCGCGCTTCTGATTCAATACGTCGTGCAGTTACGCTGGCTTGTCAAACCCGCCGTCGCTGTTCTTGCCGTCGGGGCGTTTGCGTTACTCGGCTTATATTTTTTGCGCGGAAAGCCTGACGTACAGGCTCCGGCAGAGCAAACGGACCGCGTTTCTCCGCGAAAGCTCGCGTCGGTTTGCGTGATCGCGGCGGCGTTTCTGTTGTTCACTGCGTTTTACAACGGATATATCCACCGTTTGCAGATCGCGTCCGGCTATACGGATTTCAACGTTTATTCGTGGCCGCGGCTTTTGATGATACCGGGTATGCTCGCGTTCGGATTTATCGGAGATCATAAAAAGGGCAGGTATCTGCCGCTTATAACTCTGTGCTTTTCGGTACTCGCGTTCCTCAACGCGGTGCTTGCCGGAAAAAACGATATGTACCTTCTGAATATGTGTCTGTTTTATATCGCACTGTCCGCCGCCGTATCCTATTACGATCTGACGTTCTGGAGGATCGCTCGGAGGACGGAACATCCGGCGTTATGGTCTGTCGCGGGACGCGTTATTGACAGCCTCGTCGTCATCCCGCTCTGCCTCGTTTCGCTTGACGGGGCGTCGGCGGGAGTCGTGCTTTCGCTCAACGTCGGCGCGCTCGTCGCGATTCTTATCGTTATGGCGCTGAACGGTGACTTCGATCTGTCGGAAAGACGCGCCGGCGAACTAACGCTCCCGCAGTCCCGGCCGTCCGAGGACGACGCTATGTCGGAAGTCGCCGAAGCATATAAATTCACTCCCTCTGAACTGAAAGTCTTCCGCGAACTTGTTCTGACCGAGGACAAGCAGGCAGCCATCGCCGAAAAATTATCAGTAAAGCTCCGTACGGTACAGGCGAACGTCACGTCGATCTACCGCAAGACCGGGGTTACGACCCGTTCGGGCCTCTTGCAGTTATATCACAACGTTCAAAAGTAAATAATCCCGTTTTTTGAACTCTCCTTCGCTCGGAAGGGGAGTTTTTTGCGTTCCGGAGATTATATGCGTAAAACCGCATACCGCCCCGGAGCGCTTTGCGTAAACCCGCAATTGACCTGTTGAATTCTTATTTATATATTGGTATCAGGGAAAATTTGATAAAAACAGATCGTTTCCCCGAAAGGAAGTAATATCGTATGAATGAAAACGGTAAGATAAACCGAAAGGCGCTCTGTTTTTTCTTCGGGGCGTGCCTGGCGCTCATCGTTTTACCGAAGGTGCTGATGACACTGATGATGCTCGGAACGGGGAGAGCTTTGTCCGCTTTTCAAAGCGGGTTTTGTCATTATCTCGGATACGTTTCGGGAGGAGCGCTGTTTTATTTCGCCGTCGGAGGCGGCAAAGATCCGCTGAAGGCGGTGAAGGACGTCCTTTTCGGAGGTCTTCCCCTGCTCGCGGCGAAGCAGTTGTTTTTCCTTATACATAATTTCGGACCGTTGAGCGCGGCTGACACGGGAAAACTCGGAGGAGCCGCCTTGGCGTTCGATATAATCCTTCTCGTGATCGAAGCTATCGCGTTTGCCTATCTGCTTTTTGTGTGGGTGCTTTCGATAAGAGACCCGGAAGGGCGCTTGGGAGTCGGAAAAAGATTCAGGCTCTCTGTCAAGGGAGTAAAGGAAATACTTATTTGCGCCGTCGCTTACGGCGTACTCAATTTCACCGGAGGGTTTCTGTCGGACAAGCTGCTCACCGGACTCGGTAAGAGCGGGTCAGTGACGGCGTTTACCGTAAAACTCGCCGTATTCTCGTTCGTCGTTTTCGCGGCGTTTTGTCCGGTGATATATCTGATGCGAAAGAAAGCGGACTGTCTGCTCGCGGGCGAAAAACCGCAAGAAACGGCGGACGTTCCTGAAAACGGAGAAGACATCGCGCCTGTCGCAAAAAAAGAAAAAGCGGTCATCCCGGTGACGGAACTGATCTGTATCGGATCGGTCCTTCTCGCTTTGATCGTACTGAATGTTCTTCCGCTTTTCTTCGTGGAAGGCAGGAGCGGAGCCGTTCTCGGCAGCCTCGACGCGGGAATGGCGGAGAGCTTTGCCTACGCCGAAAAGAGAGACTATTTGCTCGCATTGAAGTCCGTCGGCAAGGCGCAGGCGCTTCCCGACGCTTGGAAAGCCTATCTGACGGGCGACATAGAGGCGGCAAAAGCGGCGCACGACCTCGGCGGCGACATTTCGATGACGGAGCTTTTGTACTTTTATACCTTAGCGGAAAATCCGGCAAAAACCGATGGGCAGGATGCGCCGGACGTCACACGGGCGCTGCAAACTCACAAAGGGGAC
The DNA here is from genome assembly GCA_902785485.1 of uncultured Ruminococcus sp. Taxonomy (GTDB): domain Bacteria; phylum Bacillota; class Clostridia; order Oscillospirales; family CAG-272; genus RUG13077. The sequence continues at coordinate 9,391 of CACZZA010000037.1, forward strand.
GAGGTGTGGTATTTCGGCTATCTCGACATCCTCTCGAAAAAGGATGAACTGACCGAGACCGAGCGGCAGGAAAGGAAACGCGTCATAATGCTCCTTGCGGCGGGAAACAGGTTCAACTGCGGGGCGGTACTGCCGTCCGAACTGACGGGCGACGAGAAGTTTGAGATCCTTTCGCATATCGGCGAATACGAAGACGTTGCCGCAATCTACGCCGACAGGATCGGAGTATGGGAGATCCTTGAACTTTGCGTCGAGAGGGACGGAGTCGACAGGGAAGTCGCGTCCCGCTTGCTTGAACTCGCAAAGGAGTATCCGGCGAGCGAAGAGGTACGCGAACTCGTGTATTCGGTCTTGCTCGACTGTATGAAGGACTATAAAACCTCAAGTAAATACGTTTATTACGTATATGAAAGGTCTACCGCCAATAATTTAGTGTCGGGGCTGATCGACGCCGCGAACGAGAACAACGGATCCTTTGCGATGAACGAGCTTGCGATCCGCGCCGCGCAGCAGTTTATAAAATATAATCATTCTCTGGATTACTCGCTTAAAAACACGATCCGTGAAAAGACATATCCCGTCATACTTAACTTCGACAGACTGTTTGACGCCGAGTTTGAAAAGGATACGGAACTGTCCGTCGAGGAAAAGACGGAAGTAAAAACAGTCCATTATCTTGATATGGCGCGGGTGATGACGGATATGGAATATTCCGCGGAACTTCAGGAGTATTTGAAAAACGCGCTGAAGGCCGTATCGGACGAAAGAATAGAGAATATGCTCGGAGCGGTCGCTCTCAGAAACGGCGATTACGAGACCGCGCTTCCGATCCTCGAAAAGGAATACGAGGCTGACAGGGACGATCTCGAGCTGACGATGGAGCTTGCCATACTGTATTTCAGAAAGGGAGAGATCACGAGATCCCTTGAAAAGGCGGTGAGCTTCACAGAGGGTATGCTTGCCCCCGGAGTCCTGAAAGAAAAGCCTCAGCTCGGAACGGATTTCACCGCTCTCGTGGCGACCTACGTCACCGGAGACAAGTCGGTCGCGGATAAGAATTTCGGCAAACACTGCGTATATAAGGATCTTACGGACGAACAGAAGGAGATAGTGGAAAGATCCGATCTTCTTTCAAAAATGCTCGACTGCGAATACCGCTATCAGTTCAAGCTGTTAAGCTATCTGACCGAAACGGGCGGCGACGAGGGTTACCGCGAAATGGAGAAGGACGCCTTGAAGTTTACCGAAGACTATCCGCTCCTCTCTACCGGCTACTACCTTGCGGGAAGGATATTAGGTCATTATGCACGGGGATTCCGTGACGACGAGGCGGGCAGAAAAGCTCAGGAAGAGCTGATCGACCTCGACCGCGCGATCGAAATGTACGAAAAGTGCCTGAGCTTTGAAGAAGATCAGCCGGCGGTACTGTATTCTCTTGCGCTTACCCTCGATCACCTGGAAAGGTACGAGGAGGCGCTCGCGGCGTGCGACAGGGCGATCGATCACTCGTATTTTGATTCGTGGTACGCAAAATGGGGCGACGAATATCACGGCTGGGGAATACTTGAACATACGGCAAATCTCAGAAACAATATCAAATATAAAATGGATCAAAAAGCTAAGGAACAGGAGGAAACCAAATGATATTCATAGCTGTACTGATGTTCGCGACTGCTCTTTTCGGAATGCTCCTGTTTGATATGAAGATCCTGTTCGGGATCCTCATGATGGTGTGCGCCGCGGGAGTGGCGGTAAACGAGCTTGTACTTAAAAAGATAATACAAAAGAAATATATCAGATTCATTGTATTCGGCGTATTGACGGCGGCGTTCCTTGTCTGCGCGCTGCTGCCGGGGTCAAGACTCGCAGGCGAAACCGAGGCGGTCGCTCCCGATGACGGTCCCGCATACGCCGTTAAAGATCCGGAGGTATCCGAGGAGGACGCCGGTCACCTCAAAGCCGCGCGGGAGTACGTCGGGAGCGGGGAATACGACTCCGCGGAAAGGGAGCTCAATTCATTATCGGAGGAAGCAAAAAGAACGGAAGATTATTATCTTCTGTATTCCGATATCAGAACGGGCAAAAAAGGATTCGACGAAGTCGTCGATCCGTCTTTTCTGAGATTTTTGATGGACGGGGTCAGAGATCATCCCGAAAGCCTCCAGCTCAACTACAAGACCGGAATAGCGGCATACGCGATAAACAGGTATATCATAGCGGAGAGTTACCTTTCGAGAGCCTACGAACTCGCTCCCGAGGACGACCCGTATACGCCCTACGCACTCGCCGCGGTGTATAAGCAATTGGGCGAAGACGAATACGCGTACGCGTTTATGACGATCGCCGAAAAGAACGGGATGCTGTCCTCCGGAGAATGTGACGGAGAGGGACTTGTCGACTGGTATAACGGTTTCAAAAAAGAACTGAAAGAAAAGGAGGCGGCGAAATGAAGGATAAGAGATCATTCCGTAATGTCTTAAAGCTCTCTTTCGGCGCGCTCGTATGCGCGGCGCTGCTCGCGCTATGCTCGGGAGCGGTGTTCGCAGACTCTCTGATGAACGCGGGAAGAGCCTACGGAGTGTACGACACTGCGGGACAGGGCGGAAAGACGAATACCTCTTCGACGAACGACAGCGGCTGGTCGCCGAAGTTCGGCGACTTCTACGACGCGTTCAAGGAGATAAAGAATCTGGTCACCGGCGGCGGTAAGACGGAGTCCGTGAATCCCGCTCCCGCGGGAGTCGCTCCCACCGTCGGAAACGGAGTGGAAGCGGTCGGCGGAAGGGTCGCTTCCGGAGTCAACCGGATGACGGGAGCGGCGGAAAATTTCGACCGGATCACCGAAGGCGGATCCCGTTTCGATTCTCCGACGGCGGATCTTTTGATAGACAGAGTACCCGCGGCTGTCAATTTTTCGTCGAGCGTCACGGGCGAAAACGCCTCGGGTCTGGTCGGCGGCTACGTACAGGATCTGACCGACAGAGTCGACGCCAACGCCGTCAATAATTACACCCGTAACGCGGGATGGGTAAAGACGACCGACAGCTGGCTCCGCAGTACGGGCTCATTCGGCATTACCGACGAGACGAGCGAATACCCCGAGGCCGTCAAGATCTACAACAGAGACGGCGCGGACGCGTATCAGAAATATGTGACAGACAAGATCAGAAACGACCCCGACTATCTTGCCGCGAAGAAAAAGGGCGACGCCGCGAGAAGAGCCGCGTCGAGGGACACGCTGAACTCCTATTACCGCCGCACATACAGCTCCAACACCAAGGGACTTGAGGGCGGACCGAACGAGAAACCGAATATCTACCTTTATCCGGAAGTCCCGACGGACGTGAGAGTCGCTCTTCGTTATCCGGATCAACTCACTCTCTCGATCCCCGAATATCCGGCGGAAGGCTGGAAAGTGACGGCGCGCCCGGACGGAAGGCTGACGGACTCCGAAGGAAAAGAATACGGCTTCCTTTTCTATGAGTCCGAAATACCGGACTTCTCATTCCAATATGAAAACGCTTTTTATCTTCCCGCACACGCCCGCGAGGAGACGTTCGAGAGGATACTGACGCTTTACGGCCTTAACGATACCGAAAAAGCGGACTTCCGGGAATACTGGCGCGACAGACTTCCCGCGGGAAGGAACTATTATATGTATCCTCAGTTAAACGAGGCGTGCGACCTCATAACTCCGCTCGAGATAACGCCGACTCCCGATTCCGTCTTAAGACTGTGGTTCGTTTATAAGGAAGCGGAAGCGCCCGACCCGAGCGTAAAAGAACCCGCGGTCGAACGCTTTGTCCGCGACGGATATACGGTCGTGGAATGGGGCGGAACGTTAAGATAACGCCGGAAGGAAGCCGGGAAACCGCTGAAAAAGCAAAAACGCTGTTTTCCGGACGCGCAAAAACACGAAAGACCCCTGCGTCAAAAGCAGGCGCCTTTAGCCGACTGTTCTGAAGGACAGTCGGCAGTTATGAGTTCCGCTTACGCGGAACGTTATGAGCGCTGACGCGCGTTATGATTGCTTCGCAAGTTATGAGTGCCTGCGGCACGTTTGCGGAACTCATATCATAACGTTGAGGCGAAGCCTCAACTCATAACTTGCACGCATCGCGTGCAATCATAACTGTAAACTGTTTCTTTGACGTTTGGCACACAAACGTCCTGCTTGCAGAGGTATGCGACAAAAATACCGGCTGAAATAAGGATTTTGTTCCTTACTCAGCCGGTTTTCATTAACTGTCCTTAAGAGTACCTTCCGTAAGGAAGGTTTTATTTATCGGCAAGATCGCATTTTTACGGGGCGTACCCGCTCGTTGTAGGGGACGCCGACCCCGGCGTCCCGCGGGCGAGATCGAATTGTGGCGGGAGGGCGTGGACGCCGTGTACAGACCGAGGTTTCGTTATCTCTCCCTCCGGCTTTTGCTTCGCAAAACCCACCTCCCTCGTCAGAGGGAGGCTTTGGCGCGATCGAAACCAAAACGGGGTCCCCGCGAAAGCGTGGCTTTCGCGGGGAAAAGGAGCAACAGCGCGAAAAGCGAAGGCGTGCCGCTTGCGG
>CACZZA010000038.1 GCA_902785485.1 uncultured Ruminococcus sp.
TTCCGCGCGAATGTGGCGGAAGTGCCTCCTAACCCCCTCCTCGTTGCCCTTTCTTTGCGCACTTTCTTTCGGCAACCGAAAGAAAGTGCGAGAACGAACAACCTTCGCAAATCTAACGTTCCCGTTCCACTACGTCATAGAATAACGCGTCCGCACCGTTTTTCTATGACTCGCCCTCTAAATTCTTGTTTATATTTCAAGGGGAACCTTTTAAGGAAAGGTTCCCCTCGTAAAAATCATATTTATCTCAGAAAACGAGCGTATCCACCTTGGCGAGCAGTTCGGAGAGGTGGCGGCGGCAGTTTTCGATGATCGCGCGGCCCTCGTCGGTATTGAGTCCGTTGCGGCGGATGGTGCGGCGCATTATACGGGTATAACCTACGATCATCGCCTTTTCCTCGACTTCCTTTATCCTGTTTTCGTCGTCGGTGCCGAGGTAGAGAGAAAGGGACTTACGCCAGAACTCGCCCGCGGTCTCGTAGGAGATCCCGAGGAAGGAAAGTATATTGTCGTGGTCAAGCTCGGAGTAGCCGACGTACGCGTTATACATACTCGCAAGCTCGAATACGGGATGTCCGTGGCAGAGGGTGTCCATATCTATCAGCAGGGTCTCGCCGTTCTGGAGCATTACGTTCTTGATATGGTAATCGCCGTGCATCATGTGGTCGTCCTCGGGCACCGCGGAGACGAGCGAATAGAGCTTATTGAACTCGTTTTCGGGGAGATAGTCCTTGAGGAAGGACGCCCAGTCGAGCGCCGTCTGTTTCATATCGGGCATAGTTCCCGGCTTGACGACGGTGGAGTGGATGAGCTTGAGCAGGTCGACCGACATCGCGGCGACCTCGTCGACGGTCTTCTCGTTTCTGATAAGGAGTTTTGCGAAGCTCGTCGCGTTGAGCAGCTCGAACACCGAGCCGTAGCCGCCGCCCTCGATGCGGACGACGTCATAGGGGATCGCGGTGGGGACTCCGAGTACGAACGCCGCGCGGGCAAGCTCGCGTTCGCGGTGTATCTCGGGAAGCGAGTCGGGATTGAGATAGACCTTGACGATGGTGTCGGGATCTATGCGGTAGACCTTGCCGTTCGCGCCCTGTCCGATGACTTCGCAGCCCTCGACCGAAATAACGCGGTAGGCTTTCTGCACGTCCATCATCTCGGTAAATCCGGTCACGTCGAAGATCTCGTAGACGTCGGACGAGACGTTGATGAGCTTGGTGTCCGCGACCGCCTTTTTGACGCGGAGGATGATACGGAGTCCGGCGGATGAGATATACTCGAGCTTGTCGCAGTCGAAAACGACTTCAGTCGAAGGATTTGCGTCGCGTATCGACATGATCTCTTTTTCCACCTCGGGAGCGTTCGCGGAGTCGATGTGTCCCGCAAGAGAGATCGTGAGGGTTGATCCGTTCAGTTTGTGTTCGATTTTTGCCATTTTATTTTACTCCTTCAAATACTTTTTCGGTCAGGGTGTTATATTCGCGCCACTCGGGCGTATCGGATAATTCTCTCGTCAGGTCGCGTACCGTACGGTAGTACCACGCCTGCTTCGCGGGGTCGCTCTGGTGGAACGACTGCCACAGCGAGTCGCCCTTCTCCAGATACATCTTGTGGAACGAACGCATATTCGAGAGCTTGTCGGCGAGCCAGACGACCCGCACGCCGGGGTCGGCGGCGCCCTTAAGCTCCTCGAGCGATTCCTCCTTGCGTATCTGCCACGTTTCCCTCTTCGGTATGCCGTCGCGCTTGTTTTCGGTCTCGAGAGCGACAAGATACGCGACTCTCTCTCCGAAATTCCGCAGGATGTCGTCGGGGGTCGTGTCCGTGTCCTCGACAGTATCGTGCAATACCGCCGCGGAGATGACTTCCTCATCGGAAGTGAGCTTCGACGCGATGAGCGCGACCTCGATGGGATGAAGTATATAAGGCTCGCCGCTTTTGCGTTTCATTCCCGAATGGGCATCGATCGCAAAAAGCAGCGCTTTTTCAAAAAGACTTTCCATAGCTGCCGCCTTTCACATAACGAGGGTGAGGTTGTTGAGTCCGAGCGAGTTGACGTAGTTTGCGCTCTTGACCGTCTTCATGACCATTCTGATACCTATATGAGAGGTCAGGTCGTCGTTCGAATGAAGCTCGAGGTAGTGTGTCGGGTCGAAGTTGACGCAGTTGTCGCGGATGCGGATGACCCGCCGCCCGTCCTTGAACGTGAGACGGACGTCGACCTGGTGTTCCTTGTCGTCCTTCGTAAAACCGTGTTCGACGATGTTGTCCGCCATCTCCTCGATGCAGAGCGCTATCATATTGCTGTCGCGCGCGCTCTCTCCGTGCGACCGGCAGAAGTCCGCCGCCTTGAGCGAGGCGTCGACGGCTCCCTCGACGGTATTGAGCGAAAGCTCGACGTAGTCGCCCTCCTTGGCTCCGAAGTCTCCGGGCAGGAGCGAGAACGCGTCGGGAGAGAACGACAGCTTTTTATTTTTGAACCACACGTAGAGCGCGATGAGAATAAGCGTCAGGGACTCGCCGCAGACGTATCCGAGCCAGACTCCCGTCGTACCGAGGAAGCGGCTGAGCACGAACGCGAAGATCGCCGCGAAGGCGAAATTCTGCATACCCGAGATGATCTCCGAGAACACCGTCTTGCCGACGCCCTGATAGTAATTTTTGAGAGAAGTATTGAGCGCGGACGGCAGGAGCGACAGGCTGAACAGCCTTGCGCCGAGTATCGCCATATCCTTTGCGGAAAGGTCGTCCGTCAGGAACAGGCTGACGAGAGCGGGAGCGAAGATCAGGACCGCCGCGATGACAATGATATCAAGGACTATCGCGTAGAAGATCATGGTCTTCATAAGCGAGCGGAGCGCCGTCTTGTCCTCGTCGCTGTAAAAGATCGACGAGAGGAGCAGAGCGACCGAGCCGACGCCCGAGCCGAAGCAGTAGCAGATGTTGCCGACCGTCGAGATCACCGAATACGCGGCGACCGCGCGGTTCTGCCCGACGTCGAGGAGTATTTTGTTCAGCACGAACACGAGCAGTACGAGGCTGATCTGATTTATGACCGTAGGCACTCCGTATTTGAGAAGTCCTCCGCTCGTGCGCGCCGAAACGAGCTTGCGTCTGAACTTGAATATGCAGTCTTTTTTGAAAAAGTAGGTTATCCCTATGACGAACGCTATGTAGTAGCTGAAGCTCGATGCCAGACCCATTCCGAGGGTCCCCCACTTGACGACGAAAACGTTGATGACGTCGAACGCGACGTCCGCCAGAGTCATTACGCCGACCGCGACGACAAGCCGCGTGCGGTTGCCCGAGATCTGCATAAAAGGCACCATTATCTGCGCGAAGATGAACGCAGGCGCGCCGATGATAAATCCCGTGAGATAGTCGCGCGTAAGGGCGAAGACCGCGTTCTCGGGAACGTTCTCACCCGCACCGAGAAGAGCGCAGACGGGATCGATGAACACAAGCACGAGCGCGACGCCTACCGCCGTCACTCCCGCCGCAAGGACGACCGCGGACGAAAATCCCGCGTTCGTTTGTTCCATGTCGCCGCTTCCCATGGTTTTTCCGCAATGCACCTGTATCCCCGCCGAAAGCATACTTCCAAACGCGGCGAATATGAGCAGTACCGGAGTCGCGAGTCCGTAAGCCGTCATAGATTCGACGCCGAGAAAGCGTCCGATCATGATGCTGTCTATCAGCATACAGATCATGACCGTCATGGCGGAGAGGATCTGCGTCACGAGCATTTGTCTGAATACTTTTTTGATCATTTTTTCACTACCTGTTCTTCTTTGAAAAAACTTTTGACTTTATTTGTCTCCGCCTTTGTCTTCGTTGACCGAAACGACGTTGACGTAGTTGTACGGTATCTCAATACCATTATCCGTGAGCGCCTGACGCACTCGCGTATTGATATCGTCGATGGCGACCTCCGCGGGAGTCTGTCTGTCGAAATACACGGTCGTCCGCATCATGAGCGCGCTGTCCGCCAGCGACAGGAAGTAGACCGGGCCGTAGCAGGGCCGTCCGTTTGCGTCCTCGCGCCCGGGGAGCGAAACGGGACTTTCCTCCACCGCCTGCTTTATCACTCGCTTCGCAAGGGCGACGTCACTGCCGTATCCGATCGGAAAATCGAACGCGACGGAACGGTCGTTCCTGCGGTAGCTGTAATTTATCAGCTGCATCGAGTTTATACGGCTGTTGGGGATGACTATACGCGGAGTGTCGACGCCTATAATGACGACGTGGCGCATCGTCATAGTCTCAACGATACCGTTCGTGCCGTCCTCGAGCGAAATGCGGTCGCCTATCTCAAACGGCTTGTGAGAGCTTATCATTATCCCCGCGAGGATGTCCTTTATGACGTCCTGAGCGATGAACGCCAGCACCGCGCTGAGGAGCGCCGTCCCGCCTATAACGGTCTGCCAGACAGTCTGAAATCCGCCGAGCAGGGATACCGTGAACAGGATAAATCCGACGACGAGGATGAGGGAAATAATCCGTTCGAGAAAAACTATATGGATCCCGTCGCGCTTTTTACGCAGTTTTTTGAAAGCGAAGCCGTTTATCTTCGTCAGCGCCCACGCAAGGACGAGCGCAATGATGATGAACGCCGCCCACGCCGCGATCCTCCACGGCATTTCTATCGAATTAAGAAAACCAAGCAAAGTCTTTTACGCTTTCTTCCGTTTATTCAATGGTGAGGATGTCGGAAAAACCGGTGACGTCGAAGATCTCTTTTACGGTCTCGTTCACGTTCCTGACCACCATTTTCCCCTGCTTTGACATCGTCTTCTGAGCGAGAAGCAGTACGCGGAGTCCCGCGGACGAGATGTATTCAAGCTCTCCGAGGTCGATCGTCAGGTCGGCGAGGCCCTCGAACTCCTCTTTCAGCGAAGCCTCAAGCTCCGGAGCCGTGACCGTGTCGAGCCTTCCCTCGACGGATACGCAAAGCGCGTTTCCTTCTCTGTTTTTGTTGACAGTCATTGTGTTATTCCCCCGTCAGATATTTTTCTTTATTTTAAGGATGTTTTTGCCGTCTTTGTATTCGTAGTTCACGTCGTCCATCGTCTTCTTGACGAGAAATACTCCCAGTCCGCCTATCTTTCTTTCCGCGGCGGAAAGGGTGGTATCGGGATCATCCGCGGCGAGCGGATCGTAGGGCTTGCCGTTGTCGATGAAGGTCACAACGACCGCGAGAGGATCGTTTTCGACTTCGACCCGCACCGTCGCCGGTCCGGTCTCGGGATTGTACGCGTACTGAGCTATGTTGCCGAAAAGCTCGTCTATCGCGACGTCTATCTGCGTTTGAGCCTTGATGGGACAGTCGAGCGCTTCAAGCTCCGCGTTCACGAAATCGGTCACCTTTTCGATGTTTTCTACAGTCGCTTCAAGCGTCAGTTCCTTAGCGTTGTTCACGTTGGAGTCCTCCTTTTTGCCTATATAATGAACGCAAAGCATAGTAAGATCGTCAAACTGCGGAGCATCGCCGACAAAGATCTCGACCGACTTGTCGACTTCTCCGAGTATATCCTTCGGAGTCCCGTTCTCCGCGTTGTTGAGCGCTTTGAGCATACGGTCCGTTCCGAACAGTTCGTTTCCGGCGTTCGTCGCCTCCGCGACTCCGTCGGTGTAGAGGAACAGCTTCGCTCCCGGATCGAGCTGAAGCTCGTATTCCTTGTATTTCACGCCCTCCATACCGCCGATAACAAATCCGTGCTTATCCTTGACAAGTTCGAAGTCGCCCTCCGGCTTCTTGAGTACGGGATATTCGTGTCCCGCGTTCGCGGCGGTGAGCTTTCCGTTCGTAAGGTCGAGGATGCCGAACCAGACCGTGACGAACATTTCCTCGCGGTTGTTGGAGCAGATCTGCTCGTTGACCGCTTCAAGGACCTCCTTAGGCGATTTTCCCGTCATCGCGTAATTCTGTACGAGGATCTTGGAGATCATCATGAACAGCGCCGCGGGAATGCCCTTGCCCGAGACGTCCGCCATAACGAGTCCCAGATGATCTTCGTCGATCAGGAAGAAGTCGTAGAAGTCGCCGCCGACCTCCTTGGCGGGAGTCATCGAAGCGTAAACGTCAAAGTCGGGCCTTTCGGGGAACGCCGGGAAAATGTTGGGGAGCATATCCGCCTGTATGCGCGTCGCGAGCGAAAGCTCCGCGCCTACGCGCTCCTTCTCCGCGGTGACTTTCATAAGGTCGTCCTCGTACACCGTGAGGTCGCGCTCCATATCGCCCATGATGAGAGCGAGGTTTTCGATCTCGTCGCCCGTCCTGATGTCGAGCTTGGAGAAATGGTCCGTCTCTCTGACTCCCTTGCGTCTGTCGCGGACGTAATCCTCCGCCGCGGACGCGATACGGTTTATCGGCAGAGCGATCTTTTTCTTCATGTGGTTGGCCATTATGATACCAACAAGGTTGACGAGTATCACCATTCCTATCGTGAACTGCCAGAAGAAATACTTCATACCGGTAATGACATCTCCGAGCAGGATGTCCGACATCACGAACGCGACGATCTCTCCGTCTGAGTTCCTCACCGGGTAGCCGCAGGTCGCGAGGAAGCCGTATTTATCGTTGTTCTCTATATCGTACAGTCTTCCCTCTCCGTCCCAGTTGAGGAATTTTTCGATCGTACTCTCTTTTGCCTTTTCCCACGATCCCGGCTGGCAGGCGTACTGCGAGTCCTCCTCGGGGTCTACTATGTAGACGAGCGCCTGCGTGTCGCGGTCGTACATCGCGAGATAAAGATCGGTGACTTCGCTGGTATCGAGGAACGATTTGAGCGCCACGGAGAGCGTTTTGTAATCGTCAAGTCCCGTGATGTCGGCGAAAAACGCCTTGTATTCGTCCGTTCCCGCGCGTCCGCGCTGGATCTCTGACAGGTCGCGGTAACGCTGTACCACTTCCTCGGATATGGGCGCAAAATCGACGACCTGCTCCATCAAAGAAGCGGTCGTGCGCGAAAGTCCGAACGCCTCGCGAATATACTGTCCGCCGAGGGCGTAGCCGTATAGTCCCAACCCGATCAGCAGAGCCGCGAGACCCAGAATGATCGACGAGATTATCGTCATTCTGAACGTTCTTCCCGCAAGCGAATAGTGCTGAAGTTCGAGTTTGTTCATTTCTCTTACGCTTTTTTCAGGCATATTTCTTTTTCACGCCCCGTTTTTTCAGAAACGGGCGCATCTCCTTTCGCAGATCATACCGTTCTCATAATACGTCTTCTCTCGACAGACGATCATTAGTCTATTATACTATACACTAAAAAACAGATTATTGCAAGAATTATCGGAATTTTATTGAAAAAAAAGAAAAACCGGCGCGGCGGGGGTCCCGTGGGCAAATATCATATCGCATCGAGCGAAGCGAGATATATCGCGACTGCGAAGCGGTCATATCGCATTTTGCATTTATGCAAAATATATCGCTTTGCGGAATTTGCGGTACGAATTTCCTGCTTGCGCCTATATGCGACAAAAAACCGACTGAAATAAGGATCATTTTCCTTACTTCAGTCGGTCTTTTTTCTCTCACATATCGAGCTTCATGTCTCCGGTTTTGATGAGCTTCGCCCGGCGCATTATCTCGGACGTCGCGAGAGCTATCGCCGCGGGGAGAATGAAGTGCATCAAAGCGATCTCCAAAAGTGTGACCGCCGGGGAAAGCCCTCCGGACGTCATAGTATCGTACGCCATAAACTGACCCACAAGTCCCGCGGACCCCATTCCCGAGCCGGTGGCGTTGTTGGTCATTTTGAGTACCGCGGAGCTGACCGGTCCTAAAATCGCGCTCGCAACGATGGCAGGCGCCCAGATGATCGGCTTGCGGACTATATTCGGTATCTGGAGCATCGAGGTCCCGAGTCCCTGCGCGACAAGTCCGCCGAACTTGTTCTCGCGGTAGCTTGCGACCGCAAAGCCGACCATATTACAGCAGCAGCCGACGGCGGCGGCGCCCGCCGCGAGTCCCGAAAGTCCCATCGAAATACCGATGGCTGCCGAGCTGATAGGCAGAGTGAGTATCATTCCCATCAGCACCGAGACGATGATGCCGCCGATTATCGGACTTTTTTCGACGTTGAAGTTGACAAGCTCGCCCAGCCACAGCATAAAGCGCGAGATGGGTCCGCCGAGGAGATAGCCTACCGCCGCGCCGGGAAGGATCGCGCACAGAGGCGTGACGATGATGTCGACCTTGGTCTTGCCCGAGACGAGCATACCGATCTCTACCGCGACGTACGCCGCGACGAACGCGCCGAGCGGCTCTCCGGGAGCGCCGAATTTCAGCGCAGCGAGCGAAGCGTCGGGAAACGCGCCCGCAAGTCCCGCGACTGCGGCGGAGACCGTGACGAGCGGCGACGCCTTCAGCTTGCACGCGACGCCCACGCCGATACCCGCGCCCGTGACCGTTTTGGCGGCGGAGCCTATCGCGACGACGTATTTCCCGATCTCGCCGCCAATAAGCGTGCCGATCTGGGAAATTATCGTGCCGATGATGAGCGTCGAGAACAGTCCGGTCGCCATTCCGGACAGTCCGTCGATGAAGATTCGGTTCAGGAACTTTTTGATATAGCTCATTTTTTACACCTCGATAGAGTTTTTGAACGACCCGTCTCCGGGAGGTTCGGGGTTCAGAACTTTACTCTTATATGACAGTATCCGCCGGGATTTTTGTCCAGATATTTCTGGTGGTATTCCTCGGCTTTCCAATAGTTTTCAAGCGGGAGCGCCTCGACTTCGCACCTTCGTCCGGACGCTTTTTCAAGTGAAGAGATCACCTCTTTCGCGACGGCAAGGTCGCTTTCGTCCTCCGAATAGACGCCGGTGCGGTACTGCTCGCCGACGTCCTCTCCCTGTTTGTTGACGGAATAGGGGTCGATCACCTGAAGAAAGCGTTCGAGGAGCGTCCCGAGCGGGAGCTTTTCCTCGTCGAATACGAGCTTTACCGTCTCCGCGTGTCCCGTGTGTTCGTGTTTGACCTGTTCGTAGGTCGGCGCGTCCGTTTTCCCGTTCGCGTAGCCGACCTCGGTGGAAATGACGCCCGGAGCGCCGTCGAGAAATCTCTGCATTCCCCAGAAACAGCCTCCGGCAAGATAGATCGTTTTCATGTTGTTTCCCTTCCGTTTTCAGTTCGGATATTTCATAAACGAGTTTTTATCTCCGTTATAGACGTTCATGTCGATATACCGCTCCCCGCCTTCATATCCGTCGAGGACGTGGCGGTTCGAGTACTGCCAGAACGTCCAGTCGACGCCGTCTCCGACGCCCGAATATACGGATCTGCACCACGTGTCGCAGTCGTCGAATTCTCCCCTGACGAACGCGTCGTACGAATCGTCCGCCGCGTAGACGACAGGCCTCATCCCGTATTCCTCGGTCAGAAGGTCGATAAGCTTGCGCAGCTCCGCTTTTACCTTCGCTTCGTCAACGGACTTGCCAGACGCGTAGTCTCCGTAATACTCGACGTCAACGGCGGGAGGGAGCATCCCTTCGTACGGCTCGACGGTACGGCGGAAGTGCTTAGCCTGCTCCTCCCCCGTCGAATCAAAGCTGAAAAAGTGGTAGGCTCCGACGCGAAGAGACGTCGCCCTCGCGTTTTTGAAGTTTTCTTCAAACTCCGGATCGACGAACGTCGCCCCCTCCGTCGCTTTTATATAGGCAAAGTCTATCCCCTGCGAGGACAAGACTTCCCAGTCGATCTTTCCCTGATGGTGAGATACGTCGACCCCGGCGACCGGGTAGACCTCGTGCGACGGCGAATTGATGTGGACGACTCCGAAATACAACAGCGACGCCGCCGTCAGTGCGGCTGCCAAAAGACACAGAACTATTATTATAGCGATCTTTTTCAAACCCTTCTGCCCCCCCGTTTCTTCCGACTTTCCGTTTTATATTTTATAGGAAAGATATTCTTCTCCTTCGAGCGTTTTCCAGAGGAATGATCCGTTTTCGAGCGTCATATAGCCGCGGCGGCTCCCTTCTTTCGGTATAGAGACCGACCCCGGATTCATAAGAATATATTCCTCCCGCTCCTCGCAGACCGGGACGTGAGTATGTCCGTGGAGCAGGATATCGCCCGCCCTCAGCGGCGGAAGGGAGTTTTCGCTGAAAATATGCCCGTGCGTCGCGAAGATCATACGCTCCCCTTCGCAGAGGATCGCGTAGTCCGCCATGACCGGAAATTTCAGGACCATTTGGTCGACCTCAGCCTCGCAGTTCCCGCGCACGCAGAGGATGCGGTCGCTCCGCGCGTTCAGCATTTCGATCACCCTTTTCGGCGCGTAGCCCTCCGGCAGATCGTTCCGCGGACCGTGATAGAGCAGGTCTCCGAGCAAAAGCAGCCGCTCCGCCTTCTCTCTTTCGTACGCCGCGATCAGCTTTTCACAGTAATACGCCGACCCGTGTATATCCGACGCAATAAGCCATTTCATAATGGGGTGTTCCTCCGTGTTTTATGAAGCTTTTTCACTAACCGAACAATCATTGTTCTTTATTTTTCTCTGCATTGATTCTGTCGATTTCTTCCTGAATTATATCACCGAGAGTGTTATTGTCGATCTCGAAATTCTCTATCGCTGCATCAGACTTATCCGCAAAAGCGTCAAACTCTGCCTGCTTATCTTCGAGCATCTTTGTAATTCTTTCATCTATTGTATTTTCGCAAAGCAATCTATAAACTAAAACATTTCTGGTTTGTCCCATTCTATAAGCTCTGGAAATCGCTTGGTTTTCTATTGAAGGTTTGAGCTGAGGTTCACATATAACAACAACGCTTGCTGATTGAATGTTAAGTCCCGTTCCTCCCGATTGTATTTGAGCAACAAGCACTGTTCCGGCGGGCGAGGTTTCAAACTCATCGATAATCTCTTGTCTTCTTTGCGGCGCAACCGATCCGGTGATGGGATTAGTGCAACGTCCCCCTAATAATAGAGTTATTTTTCTGATTGTATCAAGAAAATAAGAAAAAACTAAGATTTTTCTTCCATCGTCTTCTGCTTCTTCAACAAGTTCAAGTAATCTTGAGGCTTTTGAAGAACCGTTAATGCTGTCGATATTCCAAGACACGCGGCGCGACTCCGAATAATTTTTTGAAATAATTGCTTCTTCATAAGCAATTTTTTCTTCTTCTCTAAGACTACACCACTCTTTACTTTCAATCAGCTCCGGAAGTTCAGTGAGGACATCTTCGCGTTTTCTCCTATAATAAACGGGAATGATCGCCTTTCTAAATTGAGGAGCAGTTGACAGATCTTCCAATCCTTCTATTTTTTTCGCCGTCTGAGGTTGCAATATTCTGATTAGTGAAGTCATCTCGGCAACTTTATTTTCTAACGGTGTTCCAGTCAAAAAAAGCATTCGTTCCGCATGTTCTCCGATTTTAATTGTGTTTTTTGTCCTGTTGGCTTCGGTGTTCTTGATATATATATGTATGAATATATCACAAAACAAACGTTTTTTCAAGAGAATTCAAGACAAAACGGTAACTTCCTCGCCGTATTTGTGCGCAGAGCTCGCCGTACCGTCAAGTTAAGTATCCCGATCGGCGCCGCAAAGCGGTATTATATCCGCGTTTTACCGCTTTGCAATATCAATATTGATTTTATGTTTATTTTCATTCTTTCGGTTGACATTATTTTTCCGGCGTGTTATACTTTGCAAAGCACAATAACTCGGCGAAGGCTAATATCACTGCGAAGCAATATAAAAACCCGCCCCGCGGGCAGAACGGTGTTACTCGCTGCGCCCGTAAAAACTCGCCGAAGGCGAATAGAGTTGAAAAAAGCACGCCGAAGCGTGCTTTTTTCTGGCTCCCCCACTGTTGGGCTCGAACCAACGACATCATGATTAACAGGAGATCGGGGTAAAATTCCATTATTTCCATTGCCTCCAAATAGCCCGATTTTACTGGGTTTTCTGGACTCTGTGGAAATAATGGAAATGAAAGACTTCCATTATTTCCGTGCTTTCCAAAAATTTGCTCTGCCTTTTCATAGACGAGTTCAATTTCGTCATGACATCCTGTAATCCAACTGATCTTCCTATCCATTTTTATCTCCTCTCCGTTTCTTTTTTTAAAACCAGCCAATCATTATATGAAACCTTTTTGCCTTCACTTACGATTAAATCACGAAGTGATTCCGCCAATACTTTTCTCTTGTCGGAATACTCAGGATCTACAGAAAAGTTTGAGATCATTTCGTACTCATCATCGTACACCAATATTCCTGGAATTCCGTCAATCTCAAAATCATAGTGCGAAGTCCACAGTCCAACACCGTTAAACAGCGCAGGTTTTGTCGGAAGCATTCCAAATTTATTAAATAAGCTGAGAAACCAAATCAAATCAGACAGTTCCTTTTCCTCTGGATTCATTAAATTACTGAATCCTTCTGCGGATGGAAAATAAGTCCAGAAGTTTTTTAAGATAAAGCAGGTTCCAGCGCCCGATTTAGAATTGGTATAATGGATCTCAATTTCGCCGAGCTTTTTCTCTTTCAGCTTATCGGCAGACACACTTGCTACCGATGACACAACTTTAGCAGTTTCATCACACTGAGGTAGATTCTTTGAATCGAATTCTGCGGAAGAATTATTCCCGAAAAACTTGCCGAAGATACTCATATTCTTTTTATCCTTTTAAATATAGACGATTACATTTTTTCGCCTGATTTCGGTTCCTTATGAAATACCCATCCTTAAACGAATGAAATCACAAAAGTGAAATATCGAGCTTTGCTCGATGTGATATGTTTGCCTTACGGCAAACGTGATATTTTTCGCTGACGCGAAAAGTGATATTATATTCGCCTCTTAACTGCACGAAGTGCAATATCACTCGGCGACAGCCGAATAAAACTGCGAAGCAATATAAGAACCTGCCCTGCGGGCAGAACCTTTTTACTCGCTGCGCTCGTAATAACTCGCCGAAGGCGAATATAACTGAAAAAACCTCGCCGTAAGACGAGGTTTTTTCTGGCTCCCCCTGTTGGGCTCGAACCAACGACATCATGATTAACAGTCATGCGCTCTACCGACTGAGCTAAGGAGGAATATACAAGGCAAACAACCTATGTCGTTTGCCTTGATGTGTTAGCATCGACCTATTTTTCCGGGCCGTCGCCAGCCAAGTATTTTCGGCACTGCACAGCTTAACTACCGTGTTCGGAATGGGAACGGGTGGACCCTGTGCGTTAAAGACACTAACTTTGATGGTGCACCTTCAGGGATTCGAACCCGGGACCCACTGATTAAGAGTCAGTTGCTCTACCAACTGAGCTAAAGGTGCATACCCCTTTTAGGTGCTATGATCATTGTATTGCCAACGATCATTGAAAACCGAATAAAGAGATAAAGTATCGAACGTTACAAATAACTCGCTTCTTTAGAACTAAAGAAGTTCAAGCCCTCGGCCTATTAGTATCGGTCAGCTGAATGCATTACTGCACTTACACCTCCGACCTATCAAACTTGTAGTCTACAAGTGGCCTTACTAACTTACGTTATGGGATATCTAATCTTGAAGCATGTTTCACGCTTAGATGCCTTCAGCGTTTATCACTCCCGTACGCGGCTACCCGGCTGTGCTTCTGGCGAAACAACCGGTGCACCGGTGGTACGTCCGACCCGGTCCTCTCGTACTAAGGTCAGCTCCTCTCAAATATCCTACGCCCACGACAGATAGGGACCGAACTGTCTCACGACGTTCTGAACCCAGCTCGCGTACCACTTTAATCGGCGGACAGCCGAACCCTTGGGACCTTCTC
>CACZZA010000039.1 GCA_902785485.1 uncultured Ruminococcus sp.
ATTGGCGGTATATTCTCCCGGTTTTGTCGTGCAGGGCAAAGTGATAAATATTGAAACGAACGCCGCTCGAAATTAGTGCAAGATGTAAAAGTTGCGAAAAACTCTTGATTTTATCGTTATTATGGTGTATAATACATAAAGAAAAATCGTATGAACATCTTTGCATAAAAAGATAGGAGTGAACGGAAAACTATGGTTTCACGCGAAATACTGATAAATAACGACATCGGACTCCACGCGCGTCCCGCGACTTTCTTTATTCAGAAGGCAAACTCGTTCAAGAGTTCCATTTGGGTCGAAAGAGAGACCCGCAGAGTTAACGCGAAAAGTCTTCTCGGCGTTCTTTCGCTCGGCATCGTAAAGGGTATGACCATCACCATTATCGCCGACGGACCCGACGAGAACGAAGCGGTCGAAGGACTCAACGCGCTCATCGAGAAGGGCTTTGCGGACTGAACAGACCGTAATGACACAAGACGGACAATGACTCTTGCGGGAAATTGTCCGTTATTTTTTTGACAGGCGGGAGCTCTCCCGCGCGAGGTCGAAATGGCACAGGACAGACAGTATCTCATAGATAAAGCGAACTCTCTCCCGCTCACCCCGGGAGTGTATATCATGCGCAACGAGGACGGAAAGGTCATCTACGTCGGCAAGTCGCGCGCGCTCAAAAACCGCGTGTCGCAGTATTTCCGGCCCGGGACGAGGCATAACGTCAAGACCGCGATGATGGTCAGCAACGTCCGCGACTTCGACTATATCCTGACCGATACCGAACACGAATGTCTCGCGCTCGAAAATCAGCTTATCAAGCAGTACGACCCAAAATACAACATCAAACTCAAGGACGGCAAACACTTGCCGTACGTCAGAGTCGACCTCGACGAGGAGTTTCCCAAGGTGACGGTTTCGTATTCGAGGAAAAACGACGGCGCGAAGTATTTCGGACCCTATTCGCCGGCGTCCGCCGCGTACGACCTCGTAAAGACGGTGCAGAAATGCTTCAAGGTCCACTCCTGCAACCGCGTTTTTCCCCGCGATACAGGCAAGGAGCGCCCTTGTCTGTACTATCAGATAGGCGACTGCGTGGGGCCGTGTACGGGGGAAATATCAAGTGAGGAATACAAAGAGGTCAATAAACAGATCGTCGCTTTCCTGCGCGGCTCGTTCACCGAGGCGAAGCGTATGCTCTCCGAAAAAATGGATGAGTTGTCCGAAAAGCTGATGTTCGAGGCGGCGGCGGTCTACCGCGACCGCATAGAGGCGCTGTCGAAGGTCTGGCAGAGACACAAGATCGTCTCCTCGCCCGACAGTGATTTCGATATATTCGCGCTCTATTCCGACGACGCGCTCCTCTGCCTCGACGTGTTCTATATACGCGAGGGGCGTATAATCTCGAGCGAGGACTTTATCTTTACGGCGGACGAGCTGCTCGACGAAAGTGATTTTTCGGCTTTTCTGTTCGATTTTTACACCAAAAACGGCTCGGTGCCGAAAGAAGTCCTGCTTTCGTTCGAACTCGGAGAGGGAAAAGAAACGCTCGAGGAGTTCCTTTCGGAACAGGCGGGGCGTCGCGTGACCATACACACCCCGGAGCGTGGAGAAAAGAAAAAGCTCTGCGATATGGCGCTCGAAAACGCCGAACGCCACGCGATCCAATACAAAGAGAGCAGGGAAAAGGACGACACGACGATGATAAAACTCGCCGCGGCGCTGTCTCTTGAGGTCGTGCCGCAGAGGATAGAGTCGTACGATATTTCCAACTACGGCGCCGACTCGATCACCGCGGGGATGGTAGTCACCGTCGACGGCAAGTTCAAAAAGAGCGAATACCGCGTTTTCAAAATAAAGACCGTAGAGGGCAAGAACGATGACTACGCCTCGATGGAAGAAACGCTCCGTCGCCGCGTGGAGCGCGCGCGCAACGGGGACGCGGGATTTCTCCAGCTCCCGGACCTGATACTGCTCGACGGCGGAAAGGGACACGTCGGAGTGATAAGACGGCTGTTTGAAGAGATGGGGGTAGATATTCCCGTCTACGGAATGGTCAAGGACGACTACCACAAGACCCGGACCCTGTGCGACGACGAAAGCGAGATCTCGATAGCGAGGGAAAAGAGCGTCTATCTGTTCCTGTACAAGCTGCAGGAGGAGGTACACCGTTTCACGATCTCCCGTATGAGAGAGGCGAAGGGAAAGACGTTCAAACGTTCTTCGCTGACCGAGCTCCCAGGGATAGGCGACGAAAAAGCGAAACGCCTGCTTGCTCATTTCAAGGGACTCAAGGGGATACGCGAGGCGAGCGTCGAGGAGCTGACCTCCGTGCAGGGAATAGGCAGGAAGGACGCCGAAAACATATACGACTATTTCAACAAGGAGAAAAAATGAGGATAATAACCGGAAGCGCGCGGGGAGTGAAGCTCGAGACTCTCGAGGGGGAGAATACCCGTCCGACGCTCGAAAAGGTAAAAGAAGCGGTTTTCAGTATGATACAGTTCGAGCTTGAGGACGCGACGTTCCTCGATCTGTTCGCGGGGAGCGGACAGATGGGACTCGAAGCGCTCAGCCGGGGAGCCGGGACCGCCGTGTTCGTCGAGAATAACCCCGAAGCTATGGCGATAGTCAAAAAGAACGCGCACAAGACGCGTCTTTACGACAGGGCGAAGTTTTCGGGCGGCGATTACGCCGACTATCTGAAGCAGGCGAAGGGGCGTTACACGTTCGATATAATATATCTCGATCCGCCGTATAAGGACGGCTCGATCCCCGATATACTGAAAAAGATCGCGGAGTACGGAGTGGTTTCTCCGAACGGCAAAGTGATCTGCGAGAGCGAGGACGACGTCGAATACTCGGCGGACGGCTTCGAGTGCGAAAGACATAAAAAATACGGACGGGCGTATATCACGCTGCTCCGCAAAAAGCAGGAGGACGTACTATGAAAAAGGCGTTGCTGACCGGGACTTTCGATCCGTTTACAGTCGGGCATTACGACGTCGTAAAACGCGCGGCGGGACTGTTCGGCGAAGTGCATCTCGTCGTGTTCAATAACTCCGAAAAGAACACGATGTTCACGAATGAGGAGCGTTACGAGATCGCGAAAAGGTCGCTTTCCGACCTGCCGAACGTCGTTTGCGCCAACACCTCGGGACTCGTCGTCGGATACGCCCGCGAGAACGGGATCGACGTTATAATCAAGGGCGTGCGCGACACGACCGATTTTGAATACGAATACGACCTTTCGCTGATAAACCGCGAGATAGGGAATATCGAAACGCTGTTTCTTCCGACGTCTCCCGAATACCGCTTCGTCTCGTCGACCTTCGTCCGCGAGATGATCCGCCACGGCGTCGATTTTGAAAAATACGTTCCCAAGGGCGGATATGAGTATATAAAAACGCTGAAAAAATAAAAAAACGAAGGCGTGAAACGTTCCGAGAGAGATCGACTTGAGAATAAAAAAGAAGCGTCGGATCTTCGGCGGAACCGCCGTAGGGCAACCGGGAGGAAAAGCCATGAAACATATACTTGTACTTGCCGCGGTATTGACGTTTGTTACGTTGTTTGCGGCGCTGACGGGCTGTACAGAAAACGATCCGGCTTCGGCCGAAGACCGTCAGACGGAACAGGCGGAAGTAACCAGCCGAAATGATCCGGATGAGACGGACGGTCTTCAAACCGAAAAGGCGGAAGAAACCGTCATTAACGGTCCCGAAAGTTTCGCGGGGCGCAATCTTTCGAAGTCGGAGCTCAGATTAAGATATCCCGATTATTTTACTCTTCCGACTGCCAAAGGACTTGAAGTATACGTACACTGTTTTGAAAACGACTGTTTCGGGTATGGGCTCATGTTAGGGACGAACAGGAATAAGACCCTTGAGGAGATCGAGGCGCTTCCTCTTATCAGCGCAGAAGAGTTAAAAACCGTTCTTTCTGCTTACAGTGTCGACGGCTTTGATAAAAACGGTAACAAAATCGTTGCCGGTATGTATATATGGAGAGTCGAAGGTCCCCTCGACGGTAACTCGAAAAAGGACCTTATTGACAAGATAAAAGCTCAGTTCGACAATCAATACAGTGTCAGATTCGGAATTTATTGACGGTCTGCTTTCTCTGTGGAGGAATGGCAAGCTTGCTTAAAGAATAATATCCCCTTTTTTAAGTTTTTTGAAAGGGGTGCGGGGAGGACTTTTTTGAAAAAAAGTCCTCCCCGCGTTCTTATTCCGTTTATTTCTCAAAGCGTCAGAACGACTTTGCCGACGTTTTCGCCGCGGTAGAGGACGTTCTGGGCGGCTTCTGCTTCGGTGATGGGAAAGGTCTTATACACGGTGGGTTTGATCTTTCCTTCTTCGATCTTGGGAAAGACGTTTTTGACGAGCTCGGAGAGGATATACGCTTTCATTTCGGGAGCGCGTGAGCGGAGGGTGCTTCCGATGATACGGACGTTGCGGACGTAGACGTTCTTGAGGTCGATCTCGGTCTTTGTGCCCGCGAGAGCGGCTATCATTATCCAGCGCGCGCCGCGGTTGAGATAGGGCAGGCATTTGCCCATAAAGTCTCCGCCGAGGCAGTCGATCGCAACGTCGACTCCGTGACCCGCTTCAAGCTCTTTTTTGAGGACGTCGGAGGTCTTTTCTTTCGAGAGGTCTATGACGACGTCGGCGTTGAGCGCTTCGATAGCCCGCGCCTTTTTTTCGTTTCTGACGGACGTGATGACGCGCGCGCCGAACGCTTTCGCCATCGGGATAACGACGCTTGCGAGTCCGCTTGCGCCCGCGTGCATGAGCAGGGTGTCGCCCTTTTTGAGTCCGCCCTCGATAAAGAGGTTGAGGTACGCCGTGGCGAACGCCTCGGGGATCGCCGCCGCCTCGACGATCGAGCAGTTTTTCGGAACGGGCATTATCATATCGTACCTGACGTTTATGTATTCCGCGTAGCCGCCGCCTCCGAGCAGAGCGCAGACCTTGTCTCCGATACGGAACGGGGACTTTTCAGCCGCTTCGGGACCGATTTCGACTATGTTGCCCGCGACCTCGAGTCCCATCCATTCGGGACATCCGGGAGGGGGCGGATAGTCGCCCTCGCGCTGCATAAGGTCGGCGCGGTTGAGCGCCGCAGCTTCGATCTTTATGATACATTCGTCTTTTCCGCAGACGGGATCCGGTACGTCATCCCAACGCAGGGAAAAGTCGCCGTTAATAAGTATTGCTTTCATTTCATTTCACCCCGCAGGTTTTTAATAAGATTTTATAAAGTTCAAGTTCATAGTCGGGAGTATAGGGGTTGACCGTTTCTCCCGCGACTTCCTTTGCGAAAGAGACGAGCATATCGCGGTATCTGTCGAACAAAGGAGTTTTTTCGTGTGCGCCGCGATCGTGCCAGCTTCTGACGAAATACTCGGTCTTTTCGGTATATTGAAGCTCCCCTTCGATGACCTCGAGCGGGCAGATCTCGACCGACCCCTTCGTCCCGCAGACGGCGAGCCTTCTTCTCATAAAACCGCCGTACTCGCAGGCGCTCGTTTTGATGACCGAAGAGCCGTTTTTATACTCGAATACCGCAAGCCCGAGGTCCGTGGAGCCTATCCCGTCGACGCCGGTCGCTCTGTTCAGTGGAATTATTTTTTCCGGCTTGCCGCATATCTGTAATACAAGGTCTACGAGGTGACACCCGAGATAGAACATCATACCTCCGGGCAGGGTCGAGAGCCAGTTGCGTAAATCGGGTTTATGTATGCAGTTCATCTGTGCTTCCACGCTCGTGATCTCGCCGAATTCACCCGCTTTCACCCTCGCGATGACGTCTTTTATCATAGGATTGTAGCGGTACATATACCCGATTTGGAACACCTTTCCGCTTTGTTTCATCAGGGAGATCAGCTCCTCGAATTTCGCAAGGTCGGTCCCGCCGGGTTTTTCCATATAGACGTGCTTGCCCGCCTTTGCGGCTTTTATCGCGTAGTCGGTGAGATATACTTCGTCCGTCTCGATTATGACGCTTTCGACGCTTTTGTCGTTCAGCACGCTTTCAAGGGTAAGCTCGGGATAGCCTTCCAGAACGCAGAGCTTCTCCGGGAGGCGTTCTCTTTCGTTTTCGGGAAGGACGTAACCCTTAACGTCGAAATACTCGCCGAGAGTGTTGATGCATTTGTAGATCGGAAGGCTGTGGCTGTGCTCGTTGAGCCCTATCAGCGCCGTTGTGATCCTTCTCATATTGACCTCCAGTCAAATTGTACCACCGGGAAGACCGGCTCTCTGACGAGTCTTTCGAAGACCGCGGGAGCGTCTGCCGGAGAATGCGTTTCGTCGACAAGCGACGAGAGCCTGATCCTGCCGCCGAGCGTGAGCTTTTTCAGAGCTTCAACGTCGTCTTTCTGCGTCCAGAGACCGGGACTCGATTCGACTTTCGGTCTTGCGTCGGTGTGCGCGCCGATGAGCGAGATCCCCGGTCCGTGTACCTTGCGGTAATAGTCCACGGTGAAGTTTTTGTCGCGCGTGCATCCGAGCAGAGCCACTCTGCCGAAACACGCCATTACGTCGAGAATGCCGTTCAGTCCCTCGCCTCGTCCGGTGACTTCGATCCCGACGCGGCATCCGCCGTCCGTCGCCGCTTTGACCTTTTCGGCAAAATCGGGATCGAACGGATCGAAGGCGAGGTCCGCGCCCGACGAAAGCGCTTTTTCTCTTTTCGACGGGTCGGGATCGACCGCGACGACGGGAACGGCTCCCGCCGCTTTGAGCAGCTGTACCGCCGCGAGTCCGAGAACTCCGAGACCCATAACAACCGCCGATTCGCCGATCTCGAGGCGGCATTTTCTTATCGCCGCCATCGGAAACGTGGCGATGTGGAACAGCGCCGCGTCTTCAAACGGGACCACGCCGATCTTATATACGTTTTTCGCCGCGACGTTGAGCAGGCGCCCGTATTTGCTCCAGGACAGAGATACGCGGTCGCCTTCCGCGAGACCTTCGACTCCCGCGCCCACACTTTCGACTATTCCCGCCGAGGAATAACCGCCGACGAATTTCGGGAAAACGGGATCGGTCTCACCCCTTTTCCACGACGTACTGCGGTCGCCCTTGAGGTTCGCGCGTTCGGTCCCACTGCTGAGGGACGACACTTCGATCTTCACTCTGACCTCTCCTTCGCCGGGGTCGGGGACCGTGTAGTCCTCGAACGAAGCGACGCCGGGAGATACGAACAGTATTCTTTTCGCAACTTTTTCCATGTAGTTTCACCTCAGACTCATTTTACCTCTTGACAGACGCCCGCGCAATATACTATACTATACAAAAAGGGTAATTTTCTATAAAAATCAGGGAGATTCACCGTTGAAAAGCACAGAAATCTATAACAGGTTCGAGTTTAACGTCTACCGTCACAGAAAGGGCTATACAAAGGTATTCGATCCCCCCGGACTGCCGAGGCATTATATCGCTCACGTGATCCGCGGCAGCGTGAGGATCACGGTCGGAAGGAAGAGTTTTTCAGCGGGCGCGGGCGACGTGATATACTATCCGACGGGAGCCGTGTACAGAGCGGTGTGGACGCCGGACGAAAGCGGCGAGATACTGTTCTATTCGTTCGGTTTCAGGTTTTTCCCCGATAACACGAATACGTTTTTCCCGCTCCAGAAGGCGGAGATCAATGACTCGGCGCGCGCCTTTCTCGCGGAGGCGGAAGAGGATATTTCCGTGTCTCCCCTTACTGTCGGGAAGTTTTACCGGTTTTTAGGAGAGTGCGCGCCGTCTCTTTCGGCGGGCAAAAGCGCGGCGGGGGACGAAGTCGTCCGCGCGGCGGAAGCCCTGCTCCGCGAGGACCCGATGAAAAGCGCCTGCGAGATAGCTCGCGGCGTCGGGATAAGCGAGCCGGGACTCTATCTTCATTTCCGCCGTCGTCTCGGGAAGACTCCGTCGGCGCTTCGGCGCGAGATCATAGCGGAAAAGACCTCCGAACTGCTCCTTACGACCGATATGACCCTCGAAGAAATAAGCGGAAGACTCGGGGTCAGCTCGGCTTCGTATCTGAGAAAAATATTCGTCTCCGTAACTGGAACGACCCCTTCCGTCTATCGCAGGACGGAGCGCGGATCGGGGATCTGAAAAACGCGTTTTTGCCTCTGTTTTTTGGCTTAATGCACAAAAAAACGGGGGCTTTTTTGTGCGATGGCAAGAAGATGAAAAAAATATAAAAAAATATAAAAAAAGACTTGCAAAATCACCGCGGGTACTGTATAATATAGTCAAAGTGGGGCAAAGTGTAGCAAAAGTGTTGAATTGTGGCTAAGGAGGTGATACTTTTGGCAAGCGAAAAGGAGTTTACCGGCGAATTCAAACATTCGATAGACCCCAAAAACAGAATGTTCCTTCCGTCTTCGATGCGCGAAGACATGGGCGACGAGATAGTCATAGTCAAAGGTATCGACCCCTGCGTCGCGGTCTACCCGATAGACGAGTGGCACGCGTTCACCGAAAAGCTCAACCAGCTTCCCGAGATCAAGGTCAGAAAGGTCAAGCGTACGCTGTTTGCGTCCGCGTGCAGAACGAAGCTCGACTCTCAGGGAAGGATCCTGCTCCCGCAGAATCTCAAAACCTACGCCTCCCTCGAAAAGAACGTTTACGTCATCGGAGTCGGCAATCACGCCGAGATCTGGGACGAGGCGGCCTGGGAGAAGGAGAACAGCATCAATTCCGATGAGATCGTCGAGACTCTCGTCGAACTGGGCTTCTGATGATGGAATTTTCGCACGTTTCCGTGCTGCTTGACGAATGTATCGAAGGTCTTGCGATCGATCCCGACGGGATTTACGCGGATCTGACCGCCGGGGGCGGAGGACACAGCCTCGAAATAGTCAGGAGACTGAAGGGCGGCAGGCTTATAGCGATAGACCGCGACGACGACGCGCTTCGCGCCGCGGGAGAAAGACTTCGCGATTATAAAAATAAAGTGACTTTCGTCAAAAGCAATTTTTCCGAAATAAAAGACATACTCGATTCGCTCGGCATAGAAAAGATCGACGGCGCCCTTATAGATCTCGGCGTTTCATCCTTCCAGCTCGACGAAGCCGGGAGAGGCTTTTCCTACATGAAGGACGCGCCGCTTGATATGCGTATGGACCGTTCGGAGGGGAAAACGGCGTTCGACGTCGTGAACGGTTATTCAGAATCCGAACTGAAACGCGTCATCTTCGAGTACGGCGAAGAAAAGTTTGCTCCGCGCATCGCCCGCAACATCTGCGAAAGGCGCGCGGAAAAGAAGATCGGGACCACGTTCGAGCTGAACGAAGTGATCGACCTGTCGATCCCGAAAAAGGGGAGACCGGACGGACATCCGTCGAAAAGGACCTTTCAGGCGATAAGGATCGAAGTCAACGGCGAACTCGACGCTATACGCCCGGCGCTCGAAGGAGCCGTCGAAAAGCTCGCTGTCGGAGGCAGACTGGCGGTCATATCGTTCCACTCTCTCGAAGACAGGATAGTCAAACAGACGTTCGCGTCCCTTGCCAAAGGATGCACCTGTCCGCCCTCGTTTCCGGTGTGCGTGTGCGGCAAAAAGCCGAAGATAACTCTCGTAAACCGCAAGCCGATACTTCCGTCGGAAGAAGAGTGCGAAAGAAACCCGCGCAGCAAAAGCGCGAAGCTCCGCATAGCCGAGAGGATATGACGGGAAATATAATAAAAAGAAGACTACGCCCCTTCGCGACGGGGAAAAACGCGGAGGATGAGCGATCCAAAAGAAAGATAGATCAGGGGAAAAAACGATGACATACGAAAGACCGCAGAAAGACAAGTCGAAAAACGTCGCAAGAGATGCGGCGAACGTCGAAAATACCCGAAAAAACCATACTTTCACCCCCGCGGACGCGCGAAAGAGACACAGCGCGGGAACGCGGAGCGACATCCGTTCATTTACCCTCGAAGAAGAAAACGTACAAGTCGTTGCTGCTGTGAAGGAAGCTCCGAAAGTGCGTGAGGTCAAGGCGAGAAAGAAAATGCCTTTCCCCACGTCGGTAGTGTTTGTGACAATTATTTGCACTGTCCTGTTCATGTTTATGATGCTGACGCTTGCTCAGATCAATGAGTTTACCCAGGATATCTCGGCACTGCAAAATCAACTTTCGGAGCTTGAAAAGCAGGAGGAAGACCTCAGAGTCGAGGTCGAACTCAAATACGACCTGAGTTATATAGAAGACATCGCGCTCAACGAACTCGGAATGGTCAAGTCCGACACACTCAACAAGACCTACGTCCACTCGAACAACGAGGACAAGATCGAAGTCTACGAGCCGGAGACCGAAAAACAGGGACTGTTCAGTTCGGTGATGTCCGCCATAGGAACGAATTTCAGGGATCTTTGGGAATATCTCAAGTGATCCGGAATAGAATATAGGCAGAAGTATATCGGTGGAACGAGGGTGTGATCCGCAGTGGCGGATCCGCTCTCTTTCGGTCCGGTATAATTGTTGTTTTTAAGGGGGGATGCAGATGTACGGCAGAATGAACAAACAGATCGGCAAACGCAGCATCTGGCTGCTCGCGGTGTTCGTTGTCGCCTGGGTGGCCGTATGTGTGCGTCTTTTTTATCTCCAGGTCGTAAGTCACGAAGAGTATCAGCAAAAGGTTTACGATAACGTACAGCGTTTTTCGACCGTTCAGGCGGACAGAGGCAACATTTTCGACCGCAACAGGGAACTGCTCGTGACCAACGTCAACGTCTGGCGTGTGTTCGTGTCTCCCGTAGACATCGTGGATAAGGCGCAGGCGGAGCTTATCTGCCGCAATCTGAGCGATATACTCGGCGTCGATTACGATACCGCGCTTGAACGCGCGATGCGTCCGAACAGAGCCGACGAGACGATAAAACGCAACGTCGAACAGACCGACGCCGACCTCGTCCGCGCTTTTGTAGACGAAAACGGACTGTCTAAACAGGTCCACCTTGAGACCAACTCCAAAAGATACTACCGCTTTGATACCCTCGCCGCGAACGTGCTCGGCTTTGCGGGCACCGACGGCGGCGCGTACGGAGTCGAGCTCGAATACGACACCTACCTCAAAGGCACTCCCGGAAGATATATCACCGCAAAAAACGGACTCGGTATGCCGATGCCGTTCAAATACGATTCCTACGTCACGTCGGAAAAGGGATACGACCTCGTTCTGACGCTCGATCTGCGAATCCAGCAGCTGCTTGAAAAACAGCTCAAACTGACGTACGAGGATTCAAAAGCGGGCGGCGCCGCGATCGGTATCGTTATGGACGTCAACACCGGCGGAATACTTGCGATGGGACAGTACCCGAGCTACGACCTCAACCGTCCCGGCGAACTGACGGAGACGCTCCGCGCTAAACTCGACGCGATGAATCTCGTGCCCGATTCGGACGAATACAAAGAGGCTTCGCAGAACCTTCTGTTCTCCGCGTGGAACAACCAGGCGGTCTCGTGGACTTACGAACCGGGATCGACCTTCAAAGTCATAACGGCGTCGATGGCGCTTGAAGAAAAAATGGTCTCTGAAGAAGAGACTTTCAACTGCCGCGGATATATAAACGTCCAGGGGTGGCCTTATCCTATATACTGCCACAAAAAGACGGGTCACGGCATCGTCTCGTTCCGTGTGGGGCTCCAGCAGTCCTGCAACCCGACCCTCGCCACTATCGGCATGAGGCTCGGAGCGGATATTTTCTTCAAATATTTCCAGGCTTACGGCTACACCGAGCGCACCGGCATAGACCTTGCCGGAGAGGCTTACGGTATATACACTCCGAAGAGCGGACTGCATAACGTAGAGCTTGCGGTCTATTCCTTCGGTCAGACCTTCAAAACGTCACCTATCCAGCAAATCACGGCGATCTCGGCAGTCGCGAACGGCGGGTATCTCGTCACTCCTCACGTTCTCGACAGAGTCATCGACACGGACGGAAACGTCACGATGACCTACGAGACCAACGTCAGACGTCAGGTCATCAGTAAAGAAACGTCAAAATATCTTACCGGCATACTCGAAGAGGGCGTCTCCGGCAACGGCGGCGCGAAAAACGCTTACGTTTACGGCTACAAGGTGGCGGCTAAGACGGGTACCTCGCAGAAGCGAGACATCCTCGACGAGAACGGCGACTCCTATCTGCTCGTCGGCTCGTGCGTCGCGTACGCTCCCGCGGACGATCCGCAGGTCGCGGTGCTGATCCTCGTCGATGAACCGGGAGTTCCCGGCAACTACGGCTCGATGGTCGCGGCGCCTTACGTTTCCGACCTGCTCGAGGAGGTCCTTCCGTATCTCGGAGTCGAGCCGACCTATTCCGAAACCGATTCGGGAAGAGCGCAGAGAAGCGTGCTGAATATGCGCGGATACAGCCTTGACAGCGCGATCAGCGTGCTGAAAAACGCCGGACTTAAATACGAGATCATCGGCAACGGCAGTACGGTCGTTTCGCAGATGCCTCAGGGCGGAAGCACGATCTTCGTGTCGACCGGAAAAGTCTACCTCTATACGGGCGACGCCGCCGCGACCGAATACGTGACGGTCCCCGACGTTGTCGGCAGATCCGCGACGAACGCAAACTCCGCGCTCGTGAACGCCGGCTTCAATATCAAGGTGGAGGGCGCTCTCAACTTCGATTCCGGCGCCGGGGCGATAGTTACGAGACAGTCTCCCGCTCCGGGCGAACGCCTGCTCAAGGGAAGTGTCGTCACGGTCGAATTCAGACACACGGACGGTACCGAATAAAAACAGACGGCTGCGCCGAAGGACGTGAAATTTGCAAAAAATCTTACGTCCGGAGGTTGATATATTGCTTTTATCAAAACTTCTTTCCTGTGTCGGCATAACGGAAACGTCTGCCGACCTCAGACAAGATACCGAGATACGAGGAGTCACGTCGCGTTCGTCCGAAGTTTTGCGTGGATGGATCTTCGTTGCTCTGAAAGGCGAAAAGTACGACGGACGGGTCTTTGCGAAAGAGGTATCCGAAAGAGGAGCCGCGCTCATCGTCGCGGAAGGACTTTCGCCCGAGATCGTCGCGGCGGGGATACCCTGCGTTATCACAGAAAACGCGAGAAAGGCTCACGCGAAACTGACGTCCGCTTTCTACGGCGACCCGCAAAGGTCGATGCGTATGATCGGCGTCACGGGAACGAACGGCAAAACGACCGTTGTGAGGCTCATATCGAACGCCCTTCGTGCGGCGGGGAAAAGGGTCCTCGAGTCCGGTACGCTTACCGGGAATATGACGACTCCCGACGTCGAGGAATTTTACAAAACGCTTTCAGACGCCCGGGACGACGGGACAGAATACGGCGTCTTCGAGGTGTCGAGCCATTCTCTGGCGCTTTACAAAGTCGAGCCTGTTGACTTTGCGCTCGGTATTTTTACCAATCTGACGCGCGACCACCTCGATTTTCACAAGGATATGGAGTCGTACGCGGAGTGCAAATCCCGTCTTTTCGGAAAAAGCGACGTATCTCTGCTTTGCGGGGACGATCGCCGCTCCTCTGTTATGGCGGGCGCTTCGGCGGGGAAAACGTTCTTTTACTCCTCGGAGAAACACACCGATTTTTATGCGAAAAACATTGTCTTTGACGAGAACATAACAAGTTTTGACCTCGTGACTCCGTTCGGCGAGATCCCGCTCGTAACGCATTTGTTCGGACGTTTCAACGTCCGCAACGCTGTGGCGGCGGCGTCCGCCTGTCTGCTTCTCGGACTCTCGCCCGAAAAAGTGAAAAGCGGGA
>CACZZA010000040.1 GCA_902785485.1 uncultured Ruminococcus sp.
CCTTCTCGGTCAACGACAGTCCGATGGCGGGAAGGGAAGGCAAGTACGTCACCTCGCGTCAGCTCCGCGAACGTCTGTACAAGGAACTGCTCCGCGACGTGTCGCTCCACGTCCGCGACGGCGAGACCACCGACAGTTTCAAGGTCTCAGGACGCGGCGAGATGCACCTTTCCATTCTTATTGAGAATATGCGCCGCGAGGGCTACGAGCTTTCCGCATCTACTCCGCGCGTGCTGATGAAAGAGATCGACGGAGTCACCTGCGAGCCTATCGAGCGCGTTTCGATCGACGTTCCCGAGGAGTATATGGGCTCCGTTATGGAAAAACTCGGCGCCCGTAAGGGTGAACTGCTCGAAATGGCGCCCTCCGGAAGCCGTATGAAGCTCGAATATCTCATCCCCGCGAGATGCCTGTTCGGCTACCGCTCGGAATTTATGACCGATACCAGAGGCGAAGGGATCATAAACAGTCTGTTTGACGGCTACCAGCCGTTCAAGGGCGAGATCACTCTCCGCTTCACCGGATCGCTCGTCGCGTCAGAAGCGGGAGAGGCGACCTCCTACGGTCTGTTCAATACTCAGGAACGCGGAATATTGTTCATAGGCGCCGGCACCGAGGTCTACGAGGGAATGATCGTCGGCGAGTCCCCGAAGATGGGCGACATCGCGGTCAACGTCTGCAAGAAAAAGCACCTCACCGCCATCCGTTCCGCGGGAGCCGACGAAGCGCTCCGCCTCGTTACCCCGAAAATAATGAGCCTTGAAGAAGCCATCGAGTTCATAAACTCCGACGAACTCATCGAAGTCACCCCGAAGAGCATCCGTCTGCGCAAACGCATCCTTAATACGGAACTGCGTCTCAAAGCCGAGGCAAAACTCAAGAAGGGCAATTAAGTAAGAAATGATAACGCGGGAGGGACTTTAAGAAAGCCCCTTCCGCAGGACTCCCTGCGCTCGAAAAGCTCGCGCAGGGGGTCCTTTATTATTGCGCTCTCTTCGGTTTTTTACGGAGAAAGAAAAAACACGGATCAGGCGCGCCGGGGACTGTTAAATAAATAAACGCGTTGCGTTACAAAACAAAAAAACCTAAACAGTTAGCCTCGGCTAACTTTCAAAAATTTTCCGATTGCCTTAAAATTGTATATTTTTTAAGAAAATACCTTAAAAATCGTTATGTTATTTTATTGACACCGGGGCGGTTTTTAGCTATAATTAAAACCGAATGAATAATTCTTATTCAATTCAAAAAATCTAAAAAATATTATAGAAAAGGGGGGCTAATATGGCCCATTTGAACGAAGCTGCCGTCAAGCAGATCACCGAGATCTGTGACAGGTACGCTGACGAAAACACTCCTCTGATGATGATCCTTTCGGACATTCAAAAGGAATACGGTTATATTCCGCTTGAAGTTCAGGAGCTGGTATCGGAGAAGACCGGTATATCCGTTGCCGAGATATACGGTGTCGTGACTTTCTACTCTTTCTTCTCACTTAAACCGAAGGGCAAATACGTCATAGGATGCTGCCTCGGCACCGCTTGCTACGTCAAGGGCGCTCAGCAGGTCATCGACAAGTTTTCCGAACTTCTGGGCATCGCTCCCGGCGAAACGAGCGAAGACGGACTCTTCACGCTCGACGCTCTGCGCTGCATCGGCGCGTGCGGTATCGCTCCCGCCGTTACCATCAACGGCAAGGTGTACCCCAAGCTGTCGGTCAACCAGGTCCCCGAGATCGTCAAGTCGTATCGTGAAAACGGAGGTGCGAACTAATGGAACAGATCAGGACGTTTGAAGCTCTTCAGTGCGCCGGTGAAAAGTTCAGCGCCGCTCTCGCGGCAAAATTCGAAGGCGGCGAAGGCAAAAGAGCCGTCATCCTCTGCGGAGGCACCGGATGTATTTCCTCCAACTCCAACGAGATCACCGCTAAGTTCAGAAAAATCATCGAAGAAAAAGGTCTTTCCGACAAAGTGACCGTCAACCAGGCGGGATGCTTCGGCTTCTGCTCGCAGGGTCCGTTCGTGAAGATCTATCCCGAAGACACTCTCTACCGCCTCGTAAAAGAGGAAGACGTGGAAGAGATCGTCGAGAAGGACCTCATAAATCACGAAGTAGTCGAGAGACTGCTTTACGTCGATCCCGCGACCAAAGAGAAGGTCGTAAAACAGGACGACATCAACTTCTATAAGAAACAGCGCAGGATAGCGCTCAACAACTGCGGCAAGATCAACCCCGAGGACATCAGGGAAGCGATCGGCTCGGGCGCGTTCAAAGGACTCGCAAGAGCGCTCAAGATGACGAGACAGGAAGTCGTTGACGAAGTCCTCGCATCCGGCATCCGCGGCCGCGGCGGCGCGGGCTTCCCGACCGGACGTAAATGGATGTTCGCGATGAACGGCGGCGGCGACAAGTACGTCGTCTGCAACGGCGACGAGGGCGACCCCGGCGCGTTCATGGACAGATCCATCCTCGAAGGCAACCCTCTGGGCGTCATCGAAGGTATGGTCATCGCGGGTTACGCTATCGGAGCGCAGAACGGTTACTTCTACGTTCGCGCTGAGTATCCTATCGCGGTCAACAGACTCCGCATCGCCATCAAACAGGCTGAAGAGATCGGTCTGCTCGGCGACAACATCCTCGGCACCGATTTTTCGTTCAGAGTACATATCCGTCTCGGCGCGGGCGCGTTCGTCTGCGGCGAAGAAACGGCTCTGCTCAACTCGATAGAAGGACAGAGAGGTATGCCCCGTCCGCGTCCTCCGTTCCCGGCTGTTAAAGGACTCTGGGGCAAACCCACGGTCGTCAACAACGTCGAGACCCTCGCCTGCATCCCCTACATTCTCCGTGAAGGCGCCGCGAAGTTCGCGGAGTGCGGCACCGAGAAGTCCAAAGGGACCAAGGTGTTCGCTCTGGGCGGCAAGGTCAACAACGTCGGACTCGTCGAAGTCCCGATGGGCACGACCTTACGCGAACTGATCTACGACATCGGCGGCGGTATCCCGAACGGCAAGAAATTCAAGGCGATCCAGACCGGCGGACCTTCCGGCGGCTGTCTCACCGAAAAAGACCTCGACGCTCAGATCGACTTTGACAACCTCGTAGCCAAAGGCTCCATGATGGGCTCCGGCGGCGCGATCGTCATGGACGAAGACAACTGCATGGTCAACATCGCGAAGTTCTATATGGAATTCATCTGCGACGAGTCCTGCGGTAAATGCTCTCCCTGCCGTATCGGCACCAAGCGTATGCTCGAGCTGCTGACCAAGATCACCGACGGCAAAGGCGAACTCAAAGACATCGACGAGCTTGAAGAGCTCAGCAAGACCATCAAGGCGGGCGCGCTCTGCGCTCTCGGTCAGACCGCGGCTAACCCCGTTCTCTCGACCCTCACCCATTTCAGAGACGAATACATCGCTCACGTCGTCGACAAGAAATGCCCTGCAAAGGTCTGCAAGAACCTCATGAGCTACGTCATCAACAAGGATAAATGTATCGGATGCGGAATGTGCGCTAAGAACTGCCCGGCAAGCTGCATCAAACGCACCGAATACGTCGCTCCCGGACACAAGCTGGCATCGTTTGAGATCAACAGCCAGGCGTGCGTCAAGTGCGGACTTTGCATGTCCAACTGCAAGTTCGGCGCTATCAGTAAGGAATAAGGGGGAAAAACACAATGGCATTGATAAATATTGAAATCGAAGGGATTCCCTATCAGGTAGAAGAAGGACAGACCGTCCTTGAAGCCGCCAAAAAATGCGGTTATGACATCCCCTCTCTCTGCGCGTACAACCACGGCGAATGCTCCCGCGGATCCTGCCGCGTATGCCTCGTTAAGGTAGAGGGCGCGAGAGGTCTCGTAGCGAGCTGCGTTTACCCCGTGAACGAAGGTATGAAGATCTTCATCCACGATCCCGACGCCGTCGCCGCAAGACGCGCATCCGTCGAGCTTCTGCTCTCCAACCACAGCATGAAGTGCCAGCAGTGCGACAAGAACGAGTACTGCGAACTGCTTTACGCGGCGAGAGTCACCGGAGCGCGCGAGGATATGTTCCTCGGAAGCCACACCGAGACCACGATCGACGAGATCACTCCTTCCATCATCAGAGATACTTCCAAGTGCATCCTCTGCGGACGCTGCATCGAGAGATGCAAATCCGCGCACGGCAAGTCCGTCCTCGGATTTGAAAAGAGAGGATTCAACACGATAGTCGGACCAGCTGAAAACAGAAGCCTCGCGGATTCTCCGTGTATCCTCTGCGGACAGTGCGTATCCGTCTGCCCGACCGGCGCTCTTATGGAAAAGAGCGAGATCGGACGCGTCGACGCCGCTATGAAGGCGGGCAAGTACGTCGTAGTACAGACCGCTCCCGCGGTCAGAGCCGCCCTCGGTGAAGAGTTCGGTATGCCGATAGGCACTCCCGTCACCGGCAAGATGGTCGCGGCGCTCCGCCGTCTCGGCTTCAAGAAGGTGTTCGACACCAACTACGGCGCAGACCTTACCATTATGGAAGAGGCCAACGAGCTTCTCGCAAGGATCAAGACCGGCGGCGTTCTGCCGATGATCACTTCCTGCTCGCCCGGTTGGGTCAACTACTGCGAGATCAACTACGGCGATCTGCTCCCGCACCTCTCCTCCTGCAAGTCTCCTCACGAGATGTTCGGCGCCATCCTCAAGCATTACTACGCTGAGAAGAACGGCATCAAACCCGAAGATATGTTCGTCGTCTCCGTCATGCCCTGCACGGCGAAGAAGTACGAAAAAGAGAGAGAAGCCAACTCGGTCAACGGACTTCCGGACGTCGACGCGGTCCTTACGACCCGCGAGCTCGGCCGTCTGATCAAGAGAAGCGGCATCAACTTCACGAAGCTCCCCGATGAAGAATTTGACAACGACATCGTCGGCGATTACACCGGCGCGGGCGTCATCTTCGGCGTCACCGGCGGCGTTATGGAAGCGGCACTCCGTACCGCTTACTTCGCTCTCACCGGCAAAGAGCACGAGATGATCAAGTTCGAGCAGGTACGCGGCTTTGAAGGTATCAAGGAAGCGGCGCTCGATATGGGCGGCACCGTAGTCAAGGTCGCTGTGGCTCACGGAATGAAGAACGCGAAAGTCCTCCTCGACCAGATCCGCGAGGGCAAGAGCGAATATCACTTCATCGAGATCATGGGATGCCCCGGCGGCTGCATCGCGGGCGGCGGACAGCCTTACGTCAAGCCTCAGTTCCTCAAGAACGAGGACATCGACATCCTCGATACCTACAAAGAGAAACGCGCAAGCGCTCTCTATTCCGAGGACGAGAGACAGACGATCAGACAGTCCCACAACAATCCTCAGATGACCGCTCTTTACAAAGACTTCCTCGGCGAGCCGAACAGCCACATGGCGCATGAGCTTCTTCATACGACCTATAAGGCAAGAAAGCCTTTCGCCGATAAATAAGCGGCAAATAAAACGTCCGCGGACAGAAAAGTCCGCGGACGTTTTTTATGATCGGAGCCTGTTATTTGTGTGCGGGATCATTACCGTTATGACGGATCATTTGTTCGTCAGTTTCCAAAGCGTTCTCATAAGGGCGGGTTTTACGTCTTGATCTGTTCTCTGATAATAGACGGTGATGAAGTTTCCGTCAGAATAGCGGGCAGTCGCGGGATATCCGAGGTCGACGTCTCCGACCCTGCCCGGAGAACTGATGCAGATCTCATCCGCCCAGCTTTCTCCGCCGTCGCCGCTGAAACGGATAAACTGCCCGGTATTGTCTTTACGTTTGGAATATGACATTATCAGCATCCCGTCCGGAGTCTGAAGCAGATGGGCGGGCGCGCCGTAGGTCACTTTTTTGGGGGTCGTCCAGGTGTATCCATTATCGTAAGACTTTGCGATAAGTGTGGAAAAGCTCTCGGTGCGTATCGTTGCGACGATCGTTCCGTCTTCGAGTTGGAGCGCGTAGGGCTCGCAGGGACCGAGATCCCGATCGACATCGATTTGTGAGCGTCTGACGAACGACTCTCCTCCGTCGGTGCTGACGTAGCAGTATATACCGTATTCGAGAGTTTCTCCGGTCGCAAGCTTAGGCGACTTCGGTACTCCGACGTACATAACGGTACCGTCGTTCATCAGTGAAGGTCCGTGCGGCGCGGACACCGGACTTAATTTAATATCGGACCACGTTTCTCCGTAGTCGTTCGAGATAATATAAGAGGACACGCCGGTCTTTTCCGTTTCGGAAGCGCTCGCCCAAGCATCGAGGACCTTTTGTTTTTCCGCTTCTCCGACCTTCTCCTGCCAATGGGTGTACATTCTGTCCTCGTTGTTTATGTACAGGGAAGTGTCATGCGAAAACGTGGTCACGAGCAGTTTTCCGTTTCCGAGATACAGTATCCCAGCGTCTCTGTCGTCGAGTATCGTGTCTATAAGACATTTGCCCTCGTCCCAGGTCTTGCCTTTATCGCGGCTTCTGTAAAGCATGACTTTTCCGTATGGGTCTATATGGAGCAGACGCTTCGATACGACGACATACGTGACGTCGTTCTCATCCACTGCGACCGAAGGCCATCCGTAATAACCAAGATGGGGAAAATCTCCCGGCTCCTTGCTGATCGCTGAGTCCGCCGCCGTGCGTTTGATGCCGAGATTGTCAACTTTTACAGTTGTTTTTTCAGGAACGGACTGCGTTTCGGTCTCCTCGGTCTGGAATAAAGTCTCCCCGTCGGTCTGCTCCGCGGTTTCGGTGACTTCGGCGTTTTCTTCCGGCATGTGAGTTTCTTCCGGCGCTTTGCCTCCGCATCCGTTGACGGATAAAAGTGATAAAAGGATCGACGATAAGATCAGTAACGTTTTTTTCATAGAGAGTACTCCTTTTTGTTTCTGTTTTCAGAAGTCGCTTCGTCCGACAAAACCGCGGATCGCGCGGTCGAGCCGGAGATATTTTGCGTACGTTTCGTCGTAAATCTTTCGTTCGCGTTCGTCGGGAAGGAAGGTATCCCGCGTCCGTACGGCTTTCTTCGCGGCGGTCCGGACGTCGTTTATGACGCCGACTCCCTTTGCGGCGAGGATCGCCGCGCCGAGCGAGGTCGATTCCTCGTTTTCGAGGGTGACGAGCTTCTTTCCCGTGACGCTCGCCTTTATCTTTGTCCAGAGAAGGTCGCGCGATCCGCCTCCGAGCGAGCGTATTTCGCGCGCGGAGATCCCGCTTTTTGCGAGGCAATCGAGATTTTCGCGTAGCATGAAGGCGACGCCTTCCATCACCGCGCGGACAAAGTGACCTTTCGTCGTGTTGACGGACAGCCCGTAGAACGTTCCGCGCATATCCGGGCAGAAGTCGGGGACGTTCTTTCCCGCAAACTGAGGCAGGGCAACGAGCCCGTCGCACCCGGCGGGAACCTTTTCGGCGAGGGACGACATATAGTCGTAGGCGTTGAGCGGCGACGACTTGCACCCGTCGGTGTCTTTGATAAACTCGTCTTTGAGCCATTTTATAAGCAGAGCCGCCGTCGGGTCGTACGCGAGCGCCAAAAAGGAGTCGTCATAGTGCGTATAGAACTGGAGCGGACCCGGCTTTGTGAGGTCGGGGCGTTTCACCGTAGACAGGACGGTCAGACACGTGCCGGTAGTTTCCGAAACGACGCCTTCTTCGACGTTGCCCGCGCCGATAGCCGAGCAGGTCTGATCCATCGCGGTCAGAACGACCGGAGTGCCCGCTTTGATCCCGCAGAGCTTTGACGCTTCGGGAGTGACAAGACCGGCGACGTCTCCGCATTTTCCGATCTCGGGAAGAACGGACGGGTCCGCTCCCGCGAGGGAGAGAAAGTCTCCGTTCATACGTCTGTTTATAATATCGTAGTAACCGGTCGAGCAGATGAGCGAATGTTCGGTCCTGTATTCTCCGGTAAGCCTGTATATAAGGTAGTCTTCAAGCAACAGAACTTTGCTTATCCTGCGGTCGGAATCCTCGCGCATCAGCATTTTCAGTTTTGAGAGGGGGAGCGCGCCGCCGATCTCGGGCATCCCCGTCCTGCGGAAAAAAATATCGGACGGTATCTCGCACGAAAGCTCTTCCGCCTCGTCTGACGCCCTGTCGTCGAGCCATACTATCGCGTTCCGAACGGGTTTTCCGTCCCTGCCGAGCGCGACCGTGGTCTCACCCTGGGTAGTTATTCCTATCGCCGCAACGTCGGACGTGTCGACTCCTTTTTCTTTCATAAGGGAGA
Organism: uncultured Ruminococcus sp.; assembly: GCA_902785485.1. GTDB lineage: Bacteria > Bacillota > Clostridia > Oscillospirales > CAG-272 > RUG13077. Next base: position 8,209 of record CACZZA010000040.1, read on the forward strand.
TGCTTTTGATCAAGCCGTCAAAATATATCTCCGGGTCGGCTTCAACAACGTGTTCGCCCTGTGTTTGGAGCGAATATTCGGTCAACGTTTTTTCGATGACGTTGAAGTCCGTATCGAACGCGCAGCATTTCATCGACGTCGTGCCGACGTCAAAGGTCAGAATGATCCCCATTTTATTCCCCTTTCATTTGCGCGGTCTTGCGCATGATTCACGGATCGAGATACTCGGCTCAAACGCGTTTTCGGGTATCTCGTAGTGGTTTTTTGTAATGATGGAAAGCAGTTTTTCCGCGGCTACGCGTCCAAGCAGTTCTTTCGGGTGGATGACCGACGTGAGGGGCGGATTTGCCGCCTTTGCGAAGACCGTGTCGTCGTACCCGACGACAGATACGTCGCGCGGGATCGACAGACCGGAAGACGTCAGCGCACGGCAGACGCCGAGCGCGACTTCGTCGTTGTAGGCGAATATCGCCGTCACACCGTCTTTCCTGACAGAGTCGTTTATTTTGGAGGTGAAGTCCCCGTCAAGTGTAAGCTCGATCGGAGGTTCAAGTCCGTTTTCCGTAAGGACCGCCGTAAATCCGTCGCGTCGCGGCATATTTTCTGAAAACTCGGGGCAGACCGCCATCGCGAAGCGTCTGTGTCCGAGTGATACGAGGTATTCCGCCGCTTTACGTCCCCCGCCGTAGTCGTCGAACGAGATACATTCGCCGGGAAAATCAGGCAGATCGCGGTCGAAAATGACGTACGGGATCCCTCTCTGCATCAGCTTGACGGCGCTCTTTCTCAAAATATCGTCAGAGGAAGAGGCTCGGTGCGACGGCTGGATTATGACTCCCGCGGGTCCGCCGGCGGCGATCTGTTCGAGAATGACGCCGATCTCGCCCTCGTCGTCCCTCGTGTCGTGTATGACGAACTGATAATTGTGTTTCGACAAAACCTCGGAAATGCTCTTGATATAGTGGGTCGAAAAATAAGCGTACGTCACGTCGAGCAGTACGTCGACGCGTTTGGGAATCTGTTCTTCAGCCGAATAGCAGACGAAAGACCCCTTGCCGTGGAGCTTGCGGACAAATCCGTCGTTTTCGAGATCCGACAGGGCGGAACGCACGGTCATGCGGCTGAGACCGAGTTCTCTGACGAACTCGTTTTCACTCGGCAGCTTCTCGCCGAACGCGAGCCGCCCGGAGATTATCTCCTGCTTGATCGCTTCTTCGAGTTGAGAGTATAGCGGCATCGCGCCGCCGCGGTCGATAAAAACGGCAAAATTCATTTTTTCTCCTTTTTTTCAGAACTCGGGCGTGTAAGAGTCGAGTCTTTCCTTCCAGACGATCCGTCTGACCTTGAAGTCGGTGACAGCTATGGATGCGCAGTAGGCTTCAAACCCTACTTTGCCGTATTTTGTGACGTCGATGGGGTCGGTGTCGGTCACTTCGAGCGCGAGCGCGCCGTCAACGATGATGAAAACGTGTCCGTCGATCGATCCGCATTGGATATGATATTCGTGCCCGGGAGTGAAATCGAGCAGGGACGTCGCCGCGTTGAGCCTGTATTCCGGCGATTTTTCAAAACCGACCTTGCCGTGCCACCAGCCCTCGAGCCCGGCGACGTAAGCGACGTCGCGGGTGTTCGTCTCTTCGTTCCAGCTTCCGTTCCACATCACGTTTATATCGTGAGTGCAGGGAAGCACGGTCTTCGCGCGAAAATCGAGCATAACGTTCTCGCAGTACGACGCCTTTGATACCGCCATACCGGGAAAGTTGCCGCGGTTGCGTCCGTAAAGGTAACGGTCTCTGACCTCCCATTCGCCGCCCTTGATCTCAAAATCACGCGCGAACGACTCGGGAGTGAAGGGAACGTCGTAAAGGACCGGGCAGGCATCGGGGTCGAATTCTTTTTTAAGCAGGTACATAATAAATCCTTTCCTGAAGTGAAAAATGATGCTTTTGTATTGACAAATCTTCCTGCGAATGATATTATAAAAGCAGGAACACAAGGACTATTTTCCGTTTTTTGAACAAAACGCTCGGAACTGTTCTTATTTTTGTGTCCCAACTTGTACGCACCTTCGTACAAGTTACACCTTAATTATATCACGATACGGGAAAATTGCAATAGGTTTTGCAAAAAATCCACATTTACGGAGGAAAAAACTATGGGAGTCAAAATCACGATCATCGGAGCGGGGAGCGCGGTGTTTTCTATCAATCTTATAAAAGACATCTGCGTCAACCCCAATTTCGACGGGTCCGAGGTCTGCCTTATGGACGTCGACGAAAGAAGACTGAACGGCATCTACGGTCTGTGCAAGAGATACATCGAGCAGGATGCGCGCGATCTCAAGCTCGAGAAGACGATGGACCGCGAAGAGGCGCTGAAGGGCGCGGATTTCGTCCTTGACGTCGCGCTCGACTACGGTCACGCCCGTCTGCGCGAAGGGTGGGAGGTCGCGAAGGAACTCGGATATAACTTCGGCGGAAGTCTTCACATTATGCACGACGAGGCGTTCTGGGTCAACTTCTTCCAGCTGAGGCTCATGGAGGATATATATCTCGATATGCAGAGGCTCTGCCCGAACGCGTGGATGCTTATGGTAGCGAACCCGGTGCAGGCGGGAGTCACTTATCTTTGCCGCAAGTATCCCGGCGCAAAGATAATAGGTATGTGCCACGGCGGATACCGCGCGCTCGAGCTGTTCAGCATACTCGGGCTTGACCGGAAGGACTGTTCTTACGAATGCTCGGGAGTCAACCACTTCGTATTCATGAACACCTTCAAATACAAGGGACAGGATGGCTTCCCGATCATCGAAAAATGGCTCGCCGAAGGGAAAAACATCGAGCTGCTCAAGAACGCGAAGCCGAATCAGATCTCGAAATACGGAAAGTACGGACCCAAAGCTATCGACATATACAGAAAATACGGCGTGTTCCCGATAGGCGACACCGCTTCGACCGGCGGCGGAGCCTGGGGCTGGTGGTACGACACCGACGACGTGAAGGAACGCTTTATGGACGACCCCGCATCCTGGTGGGACAGATATTTCAAGACACTCGACGCGCGGGTGAAAAACCGCTGGGAAAAGATCGAAGATCCGAACGTCGACGTCAAGGCGCTGTTCGGCTCGGTCGCATCCGACGAACCGATGATCCCGACTATCGAAGGACTTGCTTTCGACGTGGAGCATAAGGTCATCGTCAACATCCTCAACACCGGATCGTTCGTTCCCGGCATCCCGACCGATTACGAATGTGAGTGCTGGGCGATGGTAAACGGCAGCGGCGTACACGGACTTGCAATGACTCCTCAGCCAAAGGCAGTCATCGCGCAGACCTACCGCGACCGTATCGCTCCTGTCGAGATGGAGCTTGAAGCCTTCCGCACCGGAAGAAAGGATCTGCTCGTCCTGCTTGTTCTTATGGATCCGTGGACGCGCTCGCTCGATCAGGCGGAAAAGCTCGTCGACCGCATCCTCGATATGCCCTGCAACGCGGAAATGAAAAAATATTTTGTAAACTGACATAAAAGGAGATAAGGAAATGAAAGTACAACCCACGCGCGTAGTTATACTCAACGTAGGCGATCAGCAGTACCCGCAGGACGACCTTGCAAAGGTCATCGCCGATTTCAGGGCGAAAGTCCGTTCACTCGATATCGCAAACGTAGTCTGTGAATGTACGATAATGAACGACGAAGACGCGGACGTCGCGGCAACGGAAGTCGCAAAGCATCATTTTGACGCCATCATCGTAGATTACGTTTCGTGGCACATCACGCCATACGTGATGCGTACCCTCAAGGATTACAGAAATATCCCCGTTCTCGTTTACGGCAGCGGCGGCTGGACCGACTCCACGGGCAAACTGATAGCTCCCGCGGCGGCGGCTGGCACGACCGCGTTGACCCCCGTTCTCCGCGAGTTCAACTACAAATACGTTTGTATAAACGGCAAACCCGACGAGAAAGTCAGACTTGACGACATAGAACGCTTCCTGCGCGTCGTCGCCGCAGTCAAAGCGGTACGTCATTCCCGTATCGGACTTTACGGCTACGCGGATATGGGACTTTACAGCTGCGCTTACAACAAGACGCTCGCCGCGAAGAAGATCGGCGTTGACATTGAAGATTATCTCGCGTACGACCTCGTCGACGAGATGAACTCGTTCACCGACGAAGAGGTCGCGGAATGCGTCAAAGAGATACAGGCGAAGACCGTTTCGGTGAACGAAGTCAAACCCGAGGTCATCGCCCGCGTCGCGAGACTGTACCTCGTGATGAAGGGCAAGAAGGACAAACGCGGACTCGACGCTATCTCTATCAAGTGCGTGTACGGCGTGACTCAGATGGGCTTCAACCCCTGCCTCGCGCAGTCCCTGCTCGCCGATAAAGACACCTCGGTCATCTGCGAGTGCGACGCGTACGGTATGCTGACCGGCATCATCCTCTCCCGCGTTTCGGGCAAGGCTTCCGCGTTCGTCGAGCATTACGAGGTATTCGACGACTCGATCCTCGTAGGCGTCTGCGGCTTCATCCCGCGCGATTTCATCGAGGGCGATTTCAAGATCAGGAGCGCCAACCTCGGCGAGTACAATACCGGCATCTCGAACGTTTCAAAAATGAAGACCGGCGAATGCACGTTCGCCCGTCTGTTCGAGACGAACGGAACTTATAAACTCTTCTTAGGCAAGGGCAAGGCGGAGCCGAACGTCAAATGGACCGAACACGGCTGGGCGGAGCCTACTCCGGACTTCCCGAGCGTGATGCTCCATCCTTCGACGCCCGTCAAGGAATATCTCGACAAGG
>CACZZA010000041.1 GCA_902785485.1 uncultured Ruminococcus sp.
GTCTCATCAAATCCTTGTCGTTCAATCCTATTTCTTTCCATCTTGCTCTGAAAATGGGCAGCTCAACGAATGTTCTTGTCATTTGTATAACTCCTTTTTGCTTCAACACTATTATACCCTATTTAATAGGGGTTGTCAAGACCTTTTGTGTTTTTCTTTTGCAACTGTTGTTTCCGGATTTCGTTTATCAAGAGTTTGAAAAACACCATTTTCTATATCGTTCTTTCCTGCACAAACCGGACAGGAGACAATGTTTAACGATTTTAAATTGTTTTTGCAAAAAAAGAAGAAAAACCCGAAAACCATTATAACTACAAGGTTTTCGAGCATTTTAGATAAAGAAAGATCCGAGTTGAAAAACCCGGATTTTCTGTGCTTACCGAACGAATATGCAAAAGTGAAGTTTGCCCTGCGGGCAAGTGAAGCTGCGCCTTGCGGCGCAGTGAAGTATTGCGGATGTGCCGCAAAGTGAAGTTAAGTGTTCCGCATATCGTGGCGACGCCACACTTCACGCGCGAAGCGCACTTCACGTCCGAAGGACGCTTCACGTTCCGCCGGGGCGGAACACTTAGTTGAAAACCCGATGCTTGCGCATCGGGTTTTCTGGCCTGCCCGACAGGATTCGAACCTGCGACCTTCAGAGTCGGAGTCTGACGCGCTATCCAACTGAGCCACGGGCAGATATTTTTGCTTTCAGTATTCTATCACATTTTTTCCGTTTTGTAAAGATGAAGTTTGAAAAAGCGAAAATCCGTTTTTTCTGCCGCGTTTTTTGTTGTTTCCGTATTGAAATCCGTTCGGAACGATGATATAATCATCTTGTATTATAAAATAATATATCCCCTCGTTTATTATTTTCATTCCAACAGACGCCGGAAGTTTTCCGGCGAATGAAAGGCAAAGATATGGACAACAGACCAAACGGAAGAAAAACCACTATCACCGGCACGGGTACCGGTCTCAACAAAAAAGGCTCCGGCATAGGCGGAGGTCCCGCCGGACGTCCCGGAGGCTATTCCGGACGCGGCTCCTCATCGGGCGGAGGCGGCGGAGGTCCCGTACGCGCGGGCGGAAGCGGCAAGCTGATAGGGATCCTCGCGCTCGTGGCGCTCCTTGTTTTCGGAGGCGGCGGAAGCCTTCTCTCCAATCTGTTCGGAGGCGGCGGCTCGGGCGGCGCTTCGACGGGGATAGGAAACGTCCTGCAAACGGTGATCCCCTCTCTCTCCACGCTGACAGGCGGAAGCTTTTCCGGCGGAAGCGCGGTCTCGACCGGTTGGAACCAGAAATCCAACGTCGGAGACCTTGATACGACCGTCGCCGCGGGAAGCCGCGCAAAACGCACCGTTATCAAGGGAAGCGGAAACGACGTCATCACGATAATGGTCTATATGTGCGGCACCGACCTTGAATCCAAGCACGGTATGGCGTCCTCGGATATGGAGGAGATGCGCCGCGCGACCCTTTCGTCGAAAATAAACCTCATCGTCTACACGGGCGGCTGTACGAAGTGGAAAAACGGCGTCAGCAGTACCGCGAACCAGATACATAAGATCGCGGACGGCAAGATCACGACGCTCGTCAAGAACGACGGCAATTCGGCTATGACCGATCCCGCGACGCTGACAAAATTCATCAGATACTGCTCGTCGAACTATCCGGCGAACAGATACGACCTTATCATGTGGGATCACGGCGGCGGTTCCATCTCCGGCTTCGGCTACGACGAGAAGAACAAGACCTCCGGCTCTATGACCCTCGCCAAGATCAACTCGGCGCTCAAAAGCGCGGGAACGACCTTCGACTTCATCGGATTTGACGCCTGCCTGATGGCGACTCTCGAGAACGCGCTGATGCTCGAGCCGTACGCGGACTACCTCATCGCGTCCGAAGAGACCGAGCCGGGAGTCGGCTGGTACTACACCAACTGGCTGACCTCTCTGTCCAAAAATACCTCCATGCCGACTCTCGAGATCGGCAAGAACATCGTCGACGACTTCGTGTCGGTCTGCAATCAGTCCTGCCCGGGACAGAAGACCACTCTTTCGGTCATCGACCTCGCGGAGCTGACGCATACCGTTCCCGACTCTTTCAAACAGTTCGCGGTCTCGACCTCGGACCTCATTTCGGGAAGCGAGTTCAAACGCGTTTCCGACGCGCGCAGCTCGACCCGTGAATTCTCCGTATCGAGCAAGATCGACCAGATCGACCTCGTAGACTTCGCGTCCTCCCTCGGCACGACGGAGGGCAAGGAGCTTGCCTCCGCTCTGCTCGGGGCGGTAAAATACAACCGCACGTCCTCGTCCATCACGAACGCGTACGGCGTTTCGATCTACTTCCCCTACCGTTCGACAGGCAAAGTCAAGAGCGCCGTTTCGACCTATGACGCAATCGGCATCGACGACGAATACGCGCGCTGCATCCAGTCCTTCGCAAGTATGGAGACCGGCGGACAGGCGGCGGGCGGCACGACGTCCGGTATAGGCGGTCTGCTCGGCAACCTCGCCGGACAGACGACGTCCTCCGACGGGCTCGCGGGTCTGTTCGGAAGTCTGCTCGGAGGCGGAGACGCGTCTTCCGCTCTCGGATCTCTGTTCGGACGCACGATAGATATGGAGGATCAGGCGGAATATATCTCCGAAAATCTCATCGACGCCTCCTCTCTCGTATGGGACGGCTCGGGCAAGCTCCACCTCACCGAAAAGGAATGGGGACTCGTCCACGACCTGCTCCTCAACGTGTTCTACGACAACGGAGAAGGCTATTTCGACCTCGGACTTGACAACGTGTTCTCGTTTGATGAAGACGGAAACCTCAAGAGCGACTTCAATAACACCTGGGTCGCGATAGACAATCAGCTCGTCGCGTACTACTACGAAGACAGTATATATTCCGGCTCGTCCTACACCGTCACGGGACGCGTTCCCGCGCTCATCGACGGCAAGAGGGTGAACCTCATCATCGTATTCGACTCGAAGAACGAATACGGCTACATCGCGGGAGCGAGATACGACTACGTTGACGGAGAGACGGACACCGTCGCGAAGGGCGTGACCGAGATAGAAAAGGGCACGAAGATACAGTTCATCTGCGACGAATACGACTATAACGGCAACTACCGCGATACCTTCGAGATCGGCGACGAACTCGAATTTACCGGCGAGAACGTCGTAGGCAACGCCTACCTGCCCGACAGAAAGGCGGCTCATCCGACGTATATGCTCACGGATATATACGGCAAAGAATACTGGACTCCCGAGCTTCCCGAATGAAATAATACCGGAGTGAAACAAAATGCTCGATAACGTACCGAGATTTGACATGAAGAAGCCTCCGATGCGTATGCATCTGCGGCCTCTCATAATGGCTCTCTGCCTGCCGGCGCTCATCACGCATAAAAACAAACTGACCAAAACGAATATGGAGGGCATAAAGCCCCCGTATCTGCTCCTCTGCAACCACAACGCGTTTATGGACTTCAAGGTCGCGTCGAAAGCGACCTTTCCCCACCGCGTCAACTACGTCGTCGCGATAGACGGCTTTATAGGGCGCGAGTGGCTGCTGCGTTTCATCGGGTGCATCTGCAAGCGTAAATTCACGTCGGACGTCACCCTCGTCCGTCAGCTCCGCCGCGTCATAAGCAACGGAGATATAGCCGCGATCTATCCCGAGGCGAGGTATTCCCTCTGCGGCACGACCGCAGTTCTGCCCGAGTCGCTCGGACAGCTCGCGAAAATGCTGAAGGTCCCGGTAGTGACGCTGATATGCCACGGTCATCACGTCAATTCACCGTTCTGGAACCTGCCCGATCACAAGGTCAGGGGCACCGAAGCGGAAATGAAATGCATAGTCACCGAAGAAGAGGCGAAAACGCTCGACCACACCGAGATAATGGCGCGTATCGAAAAGGAGTTTCAATACGACGACTTTGCGTGGCAGAAGGAAAACGGCAAGCGCATCACGTACAAAAACCGCGCGAAGGGACTTCACAAGGTGCTTTATCAGTGCCCTCACTGCCTGACCGAATACCGTATGGCGTCGGACGGCGTGACCCTGCGGTGCGAGAGTTGCGGCAAAAGCTGGGTGATGGACGAATACGGCTCACTCTCGGCGACGGAGGGCGAGACCGAGTTCAGCCATATTCCCGACTGGTACGAATGGGAACGCGCGAACGTACGGCGCGAGGTCGAAAACGGAACGTACTCCTTCACCGGAAAGGCGCAGGTCGACGCCCTGCCGAACGCCCGGAAATACATAGATATAGGCGACGCTGAGCTTACTCACGACATGAACGGCTTCCGCCTCAGAGGAAACGCTCTCGGCGAGGATTACGATATAAGCTGGTCGGTACCGGAGCTTTATTCGTGCCACATCGAATACGACTATCTCGGCAAGAAGGGCGACTGCGTCGACCTCAACAAGCTGACAGACACGTTCTATATCTATCCGTACGGGAGGGATTTCGCCGTGACAAAATTCGCGCTCGCGACGGAGGAATTATACTTCCATTATTGGAAAAACAAAAAAACCGCGGAAAAAAAGGTGATACAAAATGACGAACGACATTGAAAAAGGCATTATCAGATACGACGGACCGAAGACGTACCGCGTTTCCGTCGACGACGTCATCTGGGTCTTCCAGGACATTGCGCGCCACGCAAACGAGTATAAAAGCATCTTCGACGCTCCGCTTCTCGCTCTCTTTCGCAAGCTCCACGAAGAATACGGCGCGGCGTTCCATCTGAATATCTATTACACGACTCCGGAACACGGCGGCTTCGACCTCAGCGAGATGCCGGACAAATACAGAGACGAATGGATCGCAAACAGAGGATGGCTCCGCCTCTCGTTCCACGCGCACGCGAACGATCCGCAGTTCCCCTACACCGGAGCGCCTTACGAAAAGGCATATACCGAGTGCAAGCAGGTCATGGACGAGATACGCCGCTTTGCGGGTGAGCCGAGCAAGGTGACGACGATCCACTACGCCGACGCCACTCCCGACGGAGTCAGAGCCTTCTACGACTGCGGCGTCAGAGCGCTGCTCGGCGACTTCGCCTACCACCCGAAGGACGGGCGCGAATGGCTGTGCTATTACCTCGATCACGAGCATTTCGAGGCGGTGCGCAAGAACGTCTTCTGGAAAGACGAAGAGACCGGGATGATCTTCTTCCCGTGCGACGTCGTACTCAACACGATGACTCCCGACGAGATCCCGCCCGAGATGGACCGCTTCGCCGAAAAGTGGGGACGTGACCGCAAATTCATAGACATCCTCATCCACGAGCAGTATTTTTATCCCGACTTCAAACGGTACGAAAGCGACTACGAGGACCGCATCCGCGCGGGGATAGAATGGTGCGTATCGCACGGATACAGACCCGGACTCGTATCCGACGTACTCGGACTCGACTGAAAAAATCCAAACTCGCACTTGACAAAAGAGCGGGAGTCGCTTATAATACTCCTAACACATATAATGATAGAGGCGCGCCCGAAATGAGTAACGCGGTCGACGGATGCCGATCCGCGCGTGAAAGGTGACGGCGCCGAAGAGGTCTTCCCCTCGGCAGGGGATGCCCGTCTGGCAGAACGGAGAACATCCGTTATGCTGTCGCAGAAATGCGGAGCGCTATCCTGTATTGACAGAATATTTTTTTACAGGGCAAAGGCGTTATTGCATTTGCCCTCATTCTTTTTTCAAGGAGGTTTCCCAAAATGAAACGACCGGTATTCACAGGCGCCGCAACGGCGATAATCACACCGTTTGACGAACACGGCGTAGACTACGACTCCTTCGGTAAACTTATAGACTGGCAGATCGCGGAAGGTATCGACGCGATCGTCGCGGCGGGTACGACGGGCGAAGCGTCGACTCTGACCGACGAGGAACATAGAGAGGTATTGAAATTCTGCGTTGAGCGCGTCGCGGGACGCGTTCCCGTCATCGCGGGCACAGGCTCCAACGACACCGCGTACGCCATCGAGCTTTCGCGCTACGCGGACATGATAGGAGCCGACGGCATACTCCTCGTCACACCCTATTACAACAAGGCGACCCAGCGCGGGCTCATCGAGTCCTTCGCGGCGACCGCGAAGGCGGTAAAATGCCCCGTTATCCTCTACAACGTCCCGTCGAGGACGGGATGCAACATCCTTCCGGCGACGGCGAAGGAGCTGTCCAGGATCGATAATATCGTCGGCATCAAAGAGGCGAGCGGCAATATCTCGCAGATCGCGCAAATATCGGCGCTCTGCGGAGACGATCTTATCATCTACTCAGGCAACGACGACCAGATAACCCCCATCCTTTCGCTCGGCGGAAAGGGAGTCATCTCCGTGCTGTCGAACCTGCTCCCGCGCGAGACGTCACGCCTCGTTCACGACTACCTCGACGGTAAAACGGAAGACGCGACGGCGGCTCAGCTGAAGTATCTTGCGCTCGTGAACGCGCTGTTCTGCGAGGTCAACCCGATCCCCGTGAAAGCGGCGATGGCGGCGATGGGATACTGCGGGAATATGCTCCGTCTGCCTCTGACCCCGATGGAGAAGGAAAACGAAGTCAAGCTCCTCGCACTTATGAAGGACGCCGGGATAAGCTTCTGAAAATCAAAATAAAGGAATGAAAAATATGGATATACTGCTTTCCGGCATCGGCGGCGCCATGGGACGCGAGGTGCTGTCTCTCGCGCGCGACGGTTACCGTTCCGCCTCCGTGACGTCGGGAGTCGACGTCTCCCGTCCCGTGATCGAAGGGATACCGGTGTTCGGCAGCTTTGCCGAGGCTAAAAACACACGGTGCGACGTCATCGTCGATTTCTCGCACCGCTCGAATACCTTCGATCTGCTGAAATTCGCGACAGAAAACGGTTTACCCCTCGTTCTCGCGACGACGGGGCAGACCGACGACGAGCGCGAGGCGATAGTCGACGCGTCGAACAGGATCCCGCTCTTTTTCGCGGCAAACTACTCGCTCGGCGTCGTACTTCTGATAGAACTCGCAAAGAAGACCGCGAAGGTCTTTCCCGACGCGGAGATCGAGATCGTCGAAAAGCACCACGACCGCAAGGTCGATTCCCCTTCCGGGACCGCTCTGGCGATAGCAGACGGGATACGCAAGGTGCGCCCCGAGGCGGAGAACGTCATCGGACGTAACGGAGTCGGCAAGCGCACGAAAAGCGAGATCGGCATACATTCGCTGCGTATGGGCAGCGTCGTCGGCGAACACGAGGTCTATATAGCGACGCAGAACCAGACGATAACGCTCAAACACGAGGCTCACTCCCGCAGACTGTTCGCCGAGGGAGCGCTCGACGCGGCGGCGTTCCTCGTAGGAAAAGGTCCGGGTCTTTACAGGATGACCGACCTCATAGAATTATAAAAATCATTTTACGGAGGTATAATAAAATGAAACTCGCGATTTACGGCTACGGCAATCTGGGGCGCGGCGTCGAACTCGCCGCCGGGCAGAACGAAGACGTCGAACTGACGGGGATATTCACCCGCAGGGACCCGTCAGGCGTCAAGACCCTTTGCGGTACGCCGGTCTACAAAGCCTCCGACGTAAAACTCTTCAGGGATAAGATCGACGTTTTGATTATTTGCGGCGGAAGTGCGACAGACCTGCCCGGTATGACTCCCGGACTCGCAGGCGACTTCAACGTCGTCGACTCGTTCGACACGCACGCAAGGATACCCGAACACTTCGACGCCGTCGACGTTTCGGCGAAGAAGAGCGGAAAGACCGCGCTCATCTCGGCGGGATGGGACCCCGGGATGTTCTCGCTCGCAAGGCTTTATTCCTCGGCGATACTCCCCGAAGGACGCGACTACACGTTCTGGGGCAAGGGCGTCAGCCAGGGACATTCGGACGCGATACGCCGCATCAAAGGCGTGGAGGACGCGCGTCAGTACACCGTCCCCGTAGAGTCTTCGCTCGAAGCGGTGCGTTCCGGACAAATGCCCGACCTCACAACGAGACAGAAGCACACAAGGCTTTGCTACGTCGTCGCAAAGGACGGCGCGGACAGGGCGCGTATCGAAAAAGAGATAAAAGAGATGCCGAATTACTTTTCGGACTACGATACCACGGTCAATTTCATCACGAAGGAAGAACTCGCCCGCGACCACTCGGGACTCCCCCACGGCGGATTTGTCATCCGCACCGGAAAGACCGGAGCGAACAGGGAAAACACGCACACGGTAGAATACAGCCTGAGCCTCGACTCTAACCCCGAGTTCACCGCGTCGGCTCTCGTCGCGTTCGCGCGCGCGGTCTGCCGTATGAACGCACGGGGCGACGTCGGCTGCAAGACGGTATTCGACGTGATGCCTAAGGACCTCTCTCCCCTTTCGGATGCGGAACTCCGCAGAACGATGCTGTAAAACACACAAAAGGACGTACAAATGAACTACGAAGACAAGCTGATATGCCCGTCCCTCGGGATAAAGGACGGACGCCTGACGTTCGCCGGACTCGACGTCACGTCGGTCGCCCGGGAGTTCGGGACTCCGCTCTATCTCTATGACGAAGGGCGCATACGTGAAAACTGCCGGGCGTACACAAAGGCTTTGAAAGAGGCTTTCAGCGGCGGGGCGGAGGCGGCGTACGCCTCAAAGGCGGCGTCGTTCAAGCAGATGTACCGCGTCGTCACCGGCGAAAACATGAGTATCGACGTCGTTTCGGTCGGCGAGATACTGACCGCGAAGGCGGCGGGCGTCGACCTTTCGAGGGCGTATTTCCATTCCAACAACAAGACCGACGCGGATATCCGCGCGGCGATGGACTGCGGGGTGGGAACATTCGTCATCGACTCGCTCGACGAGCTTTCGGCGGTCGACTCAGAAGCGGCCTCGCGCGGGATAAGGCAAAAGGCGCTCCTGCGGCTGACTCCGGGGATAGACCCGCACACGTTCAAGGCGGTCGCGACGGGCAAGGTCGACTCCAAATTCGGCTTTGCGATAACGACGGGTCAGGCGAAAGAGGCGCTCGAAAAGGCGCTCTCCTACCGCGGGATAGACCTGTGCGGCTTCCACTGCCACGTCGGCTCTCAGCTTTTCGACTCGGACGTGTATATCCGCTCTTCTGAGATCATGATAGACTTTATCGCGCAGGCGAAGGCGGAAAACGGTTTTGTTACCCGCGTTCTCGACCTCGGCGGAGGCTACGGAGTAAGATACCTCCCCTCTCACCCGAAGCTCGACGTCGCGGCGAATATCAAACAACTCGCGGACTTTGTCAAATCAAAGTGCGCCGAAAAGGGCGTCGCCCTGCCGAAGATCGTCCTCGAGCCGGGCAGAAGTATCGTCGCTGACGCCGCGATCACCGTCTACACCGTAGGCTCGGTCAAAAAGATCCCGGGTTATATCAACTACGTTTCCGTAGACGGCGGGATGAGCGACAACGTGCGCTACGCGATGTATTCTTCCCCCTACACCGTTCTTCCCGCAGACGTTTCGGACAAAGAGACGATGATCTGCACCCTCGCGGGCAGATGCTGCGAGAGCGGCGACGTCATCCAGCCGAACGTAGAACTGCCCGCGGATATCAAACGCGGCGACCTCGTCGCCGTACAGACGACCGGCGCGTATAACTACTCGATGGCGTCGAACTATAACCGCATCCCCCGCCCTCCCGTCGTGATGATCAAGGACGGAGAGGCTTACGTCGCCGTCAGGCGCGAGACTTACGAAGACCTCATGCAATACGACAACTGACCGGCGGACCGTTACCCCCGATCCGCATAGTCCCTCCCGGGAGCGTACACCCATTCGCTCCCGGGAGGATTTTTGTCTCCCGTGAACTTGACAAATTTCTTGATCATATATATAATAATATCAAAAGAGACATATCATGAGGGATCGAAAAATGAAAACAAAGAAAACACTCTTGCTTCTATCGTTTATACTGCTGCTTACGGCGGTGCTTTCATTAGTCGCGACCGCGGAGGAAGACCCGTTTGCCGATCTTCCGGTCATCTACGTCGCTTCGCAGGCGAAGGGCACCGGAGACGGTTCCTCTCCCGAGAACGCGATGGGCAACGCGGGAGACTATGAGTCCACGCTCGCCGACGCCGACACCAGAAACAAAGCTTACCTCAAGCACGCGCTCAGACTCGCGTTCGATCTGTTGAAACCGACCGGCGGTACCGTGGTCGTTTGCGAAAAACTCACCGTAAACTGCGCGGACGCGTTCCGAGATACTCCTGCAGAATTCTACGTACAGGCTTCCAGGGTCGATCTCCCGTTCAAGCTCACGTCCGTATATGACGGCGTAGACTACAGGGCGACCAACGGAGCAAAGCTGATCCTCGATCAGGACGCCTGCCATAGTCTGAACCTTATCTTCCGCAGCCGTTTCACGATGGAAAACTTGACCGTCGACTATAAATACAGCAAAGGCACAAGTTGGTATCCCGATGAAAAAGCCACGATGTTCATCTACTTTGACGGTATGCCGTCTGTAGTAGGAGAGGGCGTCACGGTCAACTCCGTACCGGTCAACGGGGGAACGCCAGGCAGATATCCGACCCTTATAGCGGGACACAGATACCTCAACGTCGAATCGACCGACCTGACCGTCAAGTCCGGTACCTGGGATATGGTCATCGCGGGCGGACACGGAATGGGCGAGAGGTACCCGGCCGCCGTTTCCGGTGACGCCAAGCTGACCGTTTCGGGCGGCACGATCAACCACCTCTACGGCGAGGGCGGAACTCACAAGACCTACTCTCCCGCGGCTGAAGTCAAGGGCAAAGTGATCGTTACGATCGAAAAGGGCGCGGTCGTCAAGGAAGCGAACGGCTCGCCTACTTCCAACAGAGCGACCAACAAGTCGATCACCTACGAGGTGACAACTATCAACAAGGCTAACATCACGAACTTCGCTGCCGTGACCCAAACGGGAATATGGACGCCTCCTTCGGAGGACGATCCGGAAACGCTGTTCGGAGACGCCAACGGCGACGGCAAGGTGACCGCGCTTGACGTTGTCAGGCTTAAGAAATATCTTGCCGCAGGGTACGCTGTCGCGATCTTCCGCGGCGCAGACACAAACGGAGACGGAGTTACGGACGTTCGCGACGTCGCGCGGCTGAAGCGGTATTTTGCGGAATATGATCCGTTGACCGGAAATTCTCCCGTGGAGCTCGGTACGGGAGCCGGCTGGACCGAACCGGGAAATGAGCCTGGCGGAAATGATTCCCCTTTGATCATTCCCGCGGTCGACTACGGCGGATACGAGTTCAGTTTCATCTGCCAGCCCTACCGCGATAATACCGCTTATCCCGTAAACTATATGGTTTCCGAGGGCGAAGGCGTGTCCCCGCTGCTCGACGCGGTATATCGCCGCAACGCGTATCTCGGGGAAAAGTATAACGTCACTTTCAACCAGATCCAGACGTCCGACCTCGTCACAAACGTACGCGCGCAGGTTTTGTCAGGCACTACCGAGTTCGACGTTATCGTCGGATCTGCCAAACGTCTTGCCACATTTGCGAGAGAAGGACTGCTTCTCGATCTGCTCTCTGTCGACCGTTTCAATATGAACAACTCATACTGGGATCAGAACGCAAATGCGCAGCTTAAGATCGGAGACAAGTTATACTTCACCAACTGCGACTTCAACGTGCAGGAACTGGGATTCGGGGTCTACTTCAACAAACAGGTCATCCGCGACTACAACCTCATCTCTCCCTACGAATACCTCGAGAACGGCAACTGGACGCTCGACACCTGGGCTGAGCTTACCAAAACGGTCTCGAAAGATATGAACGGCGATGGCAGGATGGGCGAGCTTGACCAGTTCGGTACTCTCTACGAGTATCACAACCCGAGAATGTTCCTTTACGGTTCGGGAATACGCGCAACGACAAACGACAGTACCGGTTACCCAAGAGTGACTCTGTTTAGCAACAGCGACAGACTTAACACCGCGTACGAGAAACTCAAATCCGTATTCTCGGATAAGACCATCAGCTTTGACATAGTCCAGAACCTCTCCTCCGACAACACCCACGGCTACGCCGATAAATGGGACTACGCAAGATCGCTGTTCATGCAGGATCTGTTCCTATTCCACTACGAAGGAACGAACATAATCCATCAGTTCGCCAATATGGAGCACGAGTTCGGATTTATCCCGTTCCCGAAGTATGATACGAAGCAGCAGGATTACTATTCTCTGTACCCGGCAAACTGCAATCTCGTGGCGCTTCCCTCCACTCTCTCCGGCGATGACCTTGACCGCACCGCTACAGTCTTTGAAGGACTGAATCTCTGGTCGAAGGAAATGGTCAGGAAGTACTGGTACGAGACCATTCTTACCAGACGTTACTCCCGTGACGAAGAGTCTCAGAGGTACCTCGACGTTATCAGGAACGGACGCGTATACGACCTCGGTCTGTACTTCGACTTCGGCGGCATCACCGCCAGAGTGCTTGACGCGGACTGCGCGACCAACAATATATCTACCGCATACGCGCGTATCAAGAATGCAATTGAGGCCGATATCAAGGTCACCTATAACGCCTTAGGGTGAGACCGGTCTCGCGAGGATCGACATACGTAAATCATACAGAGATCGGATTTTTCCGGTCTCTGTTTTTTTGAGCGGCAAATCGAAGCTTGCAGAAGTCGAAAGAAACGAATAAAGGTTTCAGATGAATAACGATTGCCGCAGACAACGCTTTCCCGCGCCTTTTATTTTACACCCCATATTATACCATATTTTGCCGAAAAATTCTCCCCAAAGCAGAATATTTTCGCAAACGGTCGCCTTGAACGCCCCTGCTCCGCGCTTTGTATTTTACACCCCAATTATACCATATTTCGCCGAAAAAATCTCCCCCGAACAGAATAAATCCGCGACAGGATTGAACGTCACTGTGAAACGTGCGACCCCGATCCCTTATTTATATTTTTTTATTCTGTGTGTATATTATAAGCGTTTACGTATATGTGAATAATTTTATCTGTTAATAATCCCTTATAAGACACACAC
>CACZZA010000042.1 GCA_902785485.1 uncultured Ruminococcus sp.
TTATCTCAGACGTGTTTTTTTAATGGTGCGAATCAATACAGCAAGGATCCCATTGTAGAAAAATGGTTCGGTGTTCAAATTCGCACCGTTTGGCGGAGAGAAAGGGATTCGAACCCTTGGAACGGTATTAGCGTTCACACGATTTCCAGTCGTGCGCCTTAGACCAGCTCAGCCATCTCTCCGTATGCGTTCGGGAGGCTGACTCCCGAACGTTGTTTGTTTTGAGTCGAATTATTTGAGTTCGACAACAGCGCCTGCCGCTTCGAGGGTCTTCTTGATCTCTTCTGCGGTTTCCTTGGGAGCGCCTTCCTTGACAGCCTTAGGAGCTGCTTCAACGAGGTCTTTCGCGTCCTTGAGGCCGAGACCGGTGAGTTCGCGGACAGCCTTGATGACGTCAAGCTTCTTAGCGCCGATTTCCTTAAGGATTACGTCAAATTCGGTCTTTTCTTCAGCTGCCGCTGCGGGAGCTGCCGCGCCTGCGACTGCTACGGGAGCCGCGGATACGCCGAATTCCTCTTCAACCTTGCTGACGAGCTCTTTCAGCTCGAGAATGGTAAGAGACTTTAACTCTTCTATTATGTTCTCGATGTTTGCCATTTTGATTTTCCTCCGTATAAGTATTATTGTTTTTTCAGATTAGATTTACAGACTCACGCCTGTGCCTGCTCTGCCGCGGGAGCTTCCGTTGCTTCTGCGGGAGCGGTTTCTTCCGATTTCTCTTCGGATGCGGGAGTTTCCTCTCCGCTCTTGTCGATGATCGCCTGCAAACCGAATGCCAGTCCGTACAGAGGAGACATAAGGCTGCCGATGAGTTTGCCGATAAGGACCTCTTTCGAGGGAGTGTCGGCCAGATCGAGGACTTCTTCCTTGTTCATGATCTCTCCGTCAAGGAATCCCGCCTTGATCTCGAACGTTTCGACTTTGCCCGCATAGTCCTTGAGGATCTTAGCGGCCGCGATCGGATCGTTTTCGCTGATGGCGATAGCGGTCATACCGTTGAATTCGTCTTTAAGGCCTTCGAGACCTGCCGCCTCGCACGCTCTTGCGGTAAGGCTGTTTTTATAAACCTTGTATTCCACGCCTGCTTTGCGGAGTTCAGCGCGAAGCTTGGTGTCGTTGTCGACTGTGATGCCGGAGTAGTTGACTACCACGCCCGCGGTCGCCTTTTTCAGCTTTTCGGTAAGCTCGCTGACTATCGCTTGCTTTTGTTCCAGAATTTTTGCGCTGGGCATTGTTTTCACCTCCTGATAAAAAAATGCTTCCCTTGAAGTGTTCCGATAACACCGGGAAAGCAAAAGCCGTATATATAGGAATGAACGTCTTTTAATTTCCTCGGTAGGATTTACGGAATACCTACTGTCTTTGGATCACTCCGACAATATACCATAAAGAAACGCGTTTGTCAAGTGTTTTTTTGAAAAAAAGAAAAAATGCCTTTTTTGACCCGGCGCGGAGGGCTGAAAAATCGCGTTACACGCCTATAATATTAAATTCCGCGTTTGCTATTGTAATTTTTTGAGAAATATGGTATTATATATTATATATGACCATTGTCATCCGAAAGGAAGGACCTATGACCATATATTTCGCAATGCTCTGCGGACTGATACAGGGGTTGACCGAGTTTCTCCCGGTGTCGAGTTCGGCGCACCTCATTCTGTGCGAAAGGATGTTTAATCGCGGCGGCTTTATGCCGGACGTCTCGTTCGACGCGCTCCTCCATCTCGGAACGCTCGTCGCCGTATGTATCGTGTACCGAAGGGAGCTTCGGGGACTTGTTCCCGCCGCGTGGCGGGTCGCGCGTAAGGCGTTGACCTTCAAGCTCCGGCTCGGCGAATGCGATACGGACGAACGGCTCGTTCTGTTTTGCTTTGTATCGACTCTGCCGCTTATTCTGGCGCCTCTGTTCGACGAAAAGGTGGAAGCGCTCAGATATTATCCCAAGGCGGTCGGCGTACTGCTGATGGTCAACGGAGCGGCGCTCTGGTTTTCCGACAGGCTCTCGTCCGGAAACAAGAGGGAAAAGGAAACGCGTCTCCCGGACGCTCTGCTCGTAGGGGCGTTCCAGCTCGCGGCGGTGTTCCCGGGTATCTCGCGGAGCGGAGCTACCGTCACGGGAGGACGGATCTGCGGCTTTGACCGCGAATACGCCGTGAAGTACTCGTTCCTGCTTTCGATCCCCGCGGTCGTCGGCGCGAACGTATTCACTCTCCCCGACGTCTTTGCCTCGTCGACCGACGTCTCGCTCCTTCTCCCGTACTCGCTCGGCGCTCTCGCGGCGGCGCTCTCCGGCGTCGCGGCGATGAAGCTGCTTATACGTATTTCAAAAAGCTCCCGTTTTTCCGCGTTCGCGCTCTATTGCGTCGCGGCGGGACTGCTGACTGTATTATTTATCAACTGATTATTAAACGAACAGGAAGAAAAAATGGCAAATACCAAGAAAACGACAAAAAACACCAACAAAAAGACCACGGCTAAAAAAGCTCCCGTACCCGATAAGGAGATAAAGGCGCGCAAGCCGAAGGACCCGGACAGCGTGTTCAACCGCGTATTTCCGTACGTTCTCGGGATCCTTGCGGTAGTAACGCTGTTTTGTCTCGCGTTACCCGGCAGCTCGGGCAGCGTCGGCGGTATCTATAACACCGTCCTTTCGGGACTTTTCGGCATCGGCGCGTTCGCGGTCCCGGTACTGCTGCTCGTCGGCGCGTATAAATGGCGGCGCGACGTGGAACGCGACGTCGTTATGCTCAAGACCGTCAGCGCAATAGCGTCGCTTGTCGCTTTTTCCGCGGTGATACAGACCGCTTTCGCCGACAGGAACGCTCTGACTTTCTCGATCAAAGAACTCTGGAAAGCCGGAGGCGAGCGCAAGGGCGGCGGCGTCGTAGGCGGACTTCTCGGAGACCTGTTCGTCAAGGGAGTTGACAAATTCCTTACTTATCTTATATTTATCCTGCTGTTCTGCGCGTTTCTCATGCTGTTTCTCGGGGTCACCCCGCGCAGTATCTACCGTTCGGTGCGCGACCGTATGCAGGAACAGAGGGAAAACCTGCGCGAACGCAGGGAGGAAGACGGAGAGGAAGAGCAAAAGGTCTGGCGTACTCCGCGAGACAAGAAGAAGCTCAAGATCGACCGCAGAGCTTTCGACGACGAGAAGGACGATCTTCCCGAGGATGAAGAGGACGGCAAGAGCAAGGTCGATATAGATATTGACGACGATCCTCCGTTCGAGACGGACGAAAAGACCGAAGATGAAACGGAAGAAGCTCCAGAGCCTCAGAAGAGCCGCGGTAAACAGTTCATCAACGCCTCCGACGGCAAAGTTGACCTCGAGGATATTTTCAAGGATCCCGAGGGGACGGTCATCGAATACGTGAGGGGCGAAGCTCCCGTCGCGACGGACGCTCCCGAGCTTGAAGTCCCGTCCTCGTCCGAGCTTGAACTCATGGTCGAACGCAGCAACGTCAAGACGGACAAGCCTCTTCCCGAAAAAGAGCCGGAGCCGGTACGCGAATACGTGTTCCCGCCGATAAATATGCTGACGTACGAAAACAACGTCAAGAACGACGACGTCAGCGAGGAAATGCACAACACGGCGACCAAACTCGTGCAGACTCTCGCGAGCTTCAAGGTCAAGACCAAGATCGTCGGCGTGTCGCGCGGACCCACCATCACGCGTTACGAGCTGTCTCCCGAGGAGGGCGTCAAGGTACGCTCCATAGCCGGACTCGTTGACGATATAGCGCTCAATCTCGCCAAATCAGGCGTGCGTATCGAGGCTCCGATCCCGGGCAAAGCCGCGGTCGGAGTAGAAGTCCCGAACGACGTACGCGCGACAGTATATCTGCGCGAACTTATCGACAATCCCGAGTTCCGCGCGGCAAAAAGCAAGCTCAACGTCTCGCTCGGTATGGACGTCGCGGGCAAGCCGGTATATCTCGATATCGCGAAGATGCCTCACCTGCTCGTCGCGGGCGCGACCGGTATGGGTAAATCCGTCTGCATCAACAGCATGATCGTCAGCCTGCTCTACAAGGCGACGCCGGACGAAGTCAAGCTCATCCTCATCGACCCGAAAAAGGTCGAGTTCAGCCTGTATGAAGGACTGCCTCACCTGCTCGTCCCGATAGTGACCGAGCCTAAGAAGGCGGCGGGCGTGCTGAGATGGGCGGAGACCGAGATGGACAGGCGTTACGGACTCATCGAAGGGGCGAGAGTTCGCAACATCGCGGACTACAACAAGGTTACAAAGGACGATCCCAACAAAGAGTTCCTGCCGCAGATCGTCATAATCATAGACGAGCTTGCCGACCTTATGGCGACGGCTTCCAAGGACGTCGAAATGTCGATAAGCCGTATCGCCGCCAAGGCGCGCGCCGCGGGTATGCACCTTATAATCGGTACGCAGAGACCGTCGGTCGACGTCGTGACGGGCGTCATCAAGGCGAACATTCCGTCCCGTATCGCGTGTACTATGGCGTCGCAGACCGACTCCCGCACCGTCATTGATATGGGAGGCGCGGAAAAACTGATCGGGCGCGGCGATATGCTGTACGCTCCGGTCGGCTCGACGAAGCCCTACCGCGTGCAGGGTTCCTTCGTTTCGGACGGAGAGATCGAACGTATAGTCGAATTTATCAAGAAAAACTCGGGCGTCAGCTCGTATAACGAGGAAGTCATCTCCACGATAGAAAAAGAGGCGGCGAAGTGCGGCAACGACAAGAAGGGACGCTCCTCCGACTTTGACGGAGAGGCGGACGACTCGGACGTCGACGCGCTGTTCTGGGAGGCGGTCGAGATCGCGGTCGACAGCGGAAAAATGTCGACGTCGCTCCTGCAAAGACGCCTTCAGGTCGGTTACGGCCGCGCGGCGAAGCTCATCGACGCGATGGAGGAGCGCGGCATAGTCTCCGCTCCCGAAGGCTCCAAGCCGAGAAGTGTTCTGATCTCCCGTTCGGACTACGAAGAAATGCGTTTCAGGCAGGAGGGTTGACAAGTGGCTGAACTTATCGCGATAGACGGACTCGACGGGTCCGGCAAGGAAACTCAGTCGCGTCTGCTTGCGTCCTACCTCGAAAGCAAAGGCAAAAAGGTCAGACTGATCTCGTTCCCGACCTACGACGAGAAAGGAAGTCTGTTCGTCAAAATGTATCTCGACGGACAGTTCGGCAGTCACCCGGAGGACACGGGAGCCTACGCCGCGTCGGTGTTCTTCGCTCTCGACAGATATTATTCCTTCCGCACGGACTGGATGAAGGACTACGCGGAGAAGGATCTGTACATCCTCGCCAACCGCTATACGACGGCGAACGCGGTGCATCAGCTGTCTAAGCTCCCCGAGGAAAAATGGGACGCGTTCCTCTCCTGGCTGTGGGATTTTGAATTCAACAAGCTCGCGCTTCCGTCTCCCGACAGAGTGATATATCTCGAGCTTCCGCCCGAGACGTCGATGGCGCTCATCGACAGGCGCGAAAAAGAACAGAGCAGAAAAAAGGACATACACGAAGCCGATCCGACCCATCTTATCAAAAGCTACAGGGCGGCGAGGTATTCGTCCGAAAAACTCGGCTGGACGACGGTGCGCTGCGAGGACGGAAAAGGTGGCATCCGCACGAGAGAGTCCATCGCGGAGGATATTAAAAAGGCGCTCGGAGTGTAATAATAAGAAAGGTGAAAAAGAATGGTTTACGTTTTTCTTGCAGACGGATTTGAAGAGATCGAGGCTCTGACTCCGGTCGACGTTCTCCGCCGCGCGGGGATCGAAACGGCGACGGTCTCCGTCAATAAAGACCTTGAAGTGACCGGCGCTCACGGGATAAGGGTCAAAGCCGATATAACGCTCGACAAGGTCGACGCGTCGCTCGCCGAGATGACGGTCCTTCCGGGCGGTATGCCGGGAGCGAGCAATCTCGACGCGTGCAAAGAACTGCATAAGATACTTGACAAGGCCGGCGAAAGAGGCGCTTTCTCGTGCGCCATCTGCGCCGCTCCGATGATACTCGGCCGCAGAGGGGAGCTTTCCGGCAAACGCGCCGTTTGTTTCCCCGGCTTTGAAAAGGAACTCAAAGGCGCCGTTCTGACCGACGCGGGAGTCGTACGCGACGGACGTTTCATTACTTCAAAGGGTATGGGCCGCGCGCTTGAATTCGGACTTGCGCTCGTCGAGGCGCTGAAAGGCAAAGAGACGTCCGACCGTATCGGCGGCTCTGTCTTCGCTTGAAAAGATGAACGACATAAGACTCGAAAAACGCGAGGCGCGGGAAAAGTATTCCGCTCTGCGCGATTCGATAGATAAAGAGCTGAAAAAAGAATACGACAGAAAGATCTGCGAACGCGTCGCGTCTCTTTCGTCGTACAGATACGCCGACGTCGTGATGCTGTATTATCCGACGGGGAGCGAGATCGACACTTCGCTGATATTCGAGGACGCGAAGAAAAAAGGCAAAAAGACCGCTTATCCGCTCTGTATTTCGGACGGAGTCATGGAATACCGCCTCGTTGAAAGCGCGGACGATTTTGCAAAGGGCGCTTTCGGGATCATGGAGCCGAAAGCGGATACCCCCGTTTTCGTAAAGGACGACCGTACAAACGTCATTTGCATCGTTCCGGCTCTCGTGTTCGATAAACGCGGATACAGACTCGGATACGGAAAAGGATATTACGACCGTTATCTCGAAAATATGAAGGGGACGAAGATAGGACTTTGCTATTCGTCTCTCGTCGCCGAAAAAGTACCGACGGGCAGATACGACCTCAAGGTCGACACGCTCATAACCGAAAAAGGAGTGATGAGTCTTGCGTAAGATAAAAAGCTCTTTTTCCGCGCCTCTGCTCGTCCTCGTTATCTTCGCTTTGCTGACTTTGTCGCGCTACATCAATATCAACGACCTCAAATACCGCGACTCGGTCTATCTGTCGATGATAATACTCCAGATGCTGATATTCATCCTTCCCGGAGTGTTCTATATGCGTCTGCGCGGAGGAGACATCGCCAAGCGTATGCATATCCGTCCGCTCAAAATACGCGAAATGTGGTTCACGTTCTGCTGTCTGTGCGTTCTTATCTTCGGCTCGATGATAATAAGCTCGGTCTACTTCCGTCTCGGAGGAGCGGCGGGCGAATATACTCTCTACAATACTTTCGTCCCGAACGGAAGCCGCGACGTCGGAAACGCGATATACGTCATAATCACTTTCGCGGTGATCCCCGCTTTCACGGAGGAATTCATATTCCGCGGAGTCGTGCTTGCGGAATATACCGGGTACGGAGTTCTGACGTCGATACTGATGTCGTCGCTGATGTTCTCCATGCTCCATTTCGATCTGAGACATCTGTTCCTGTATTTTTTCTGCGGAGTGGTCATCTCTTACGCCGTGTACGTCACGCGCTCGATAGTCGCGGGGATCGCGATACACCTGCTCAACAACCTGTATTCGCTCTTTCTCGACGGGGCGTTCCGCAACGTGCTTCAAAATCCCAACAGCTACGCGTTTTTCGTGTTCGTGGCGGTGTCGCTCTTCCTTCTGTTTCTTCTCCTGTCTTTCGGCAGCGCCGAGTCTCTGCTGTACACGGCGGGAATGAAGGGCGAGGAGGCTCCGCCGGAGGCGCAGAAACGCGCCGGGAGCAAGATCTCGTTTTTGTTTGAATCAATAGTATCTCCGCCGTTTCTGGCGTGCGTACTTTTCTTTTTGATCGTAACTCTCGTGATAGACCGTTAAAGGAGGGAAAAAGCCTATGGCAAACGATAACGAAAACAAGTCCGTCGGCAAAAACGAACTGTTTACCGACAAAGCCGTTGTCGACGACAACCTGGATATTTTCGATATAGAAGCCGCGAGAAAAAGCAAGTCTCCCGCTCCTCCCGCGCCTCGCGCGAAAGCGCCGCAAGGCAGACCCGTGGAAGCGCCGAGACCGGACGCGTCGCGCGCCGTTCGCCCCGAAGCAAGGCAGGCGTCACATCTCAACGACAGAAGGGGACAACAGCCTTCGGGAGTCAGGGCGGAACGCGAAACGGCTCCCGTACGCCGTACTCCCGTGCAGAACGTTCCCGCGCAGAACGTTCCCGCGCAAAAGCGGACTCCCGCCGCGAGACCGAACGTTCAGACGTCCTCAAGACATGCAGTGCCGCAAAGTCAGCCTGATCACGCGAACCTGAGGCACGTTTCCAAAGACGACGCGCTTTTCAAGCAGGTGTACGCCGATTCATCCTATCCCTCAAGACCGGCGCGTACTTCTCCTCACCTCGCCCCTGCGCAGAAGCAGGCTCCGGCGGCAAGACAAGCCGAGCCGCAGAAGGCTCCGGTCCCGTCAACAAGACAGACCCCCGCTCCCGCGTCGCCCGCGCAGAAGCAGGCTCCGGCGTCGAGACCCGTTCCGGTCCCGCAGGTCAAACGCGAGGGACCTCAGCCGGGAGAGGGAGCGATAAAGAGGGCGCCTTCGACCAAACTCCCGACGGCGGAACGCAAGGAGACCGCGCCCGCCGAGACCGCGCACGCGTACCGTGAGACCGCCGCCGAACGGCGAGCGGAGAAACGGGAGAACGCAAGGATCCGCAAGAGCGCGGCAAGGCTTCAGCTCGAAGAATTCGACGCGGAAAACTCTTATGACGATTACGAGGAAAACGAAATGCCGAAGAATACCCGTGGCAAAAGAGCGCTCACCACGCTCGCGAAAACTCTGATATATATCGCTGTCGTAGCGCTTGTTTCGGTGCTTGCGGCGACGTTCATAATCAAGGTGGCAAACGACGTTTTCGCTTTTGACAAGGAAGAAAAGGAGATAGAGGTCACGATAGGCGAGTACGCGACGCTGAACGAGATCGCCGATCAGCTCTCGGACAAGGGAGTGATCGACTATCCGAATATCTTCGTTTTGTACACCAAGATCAAAAAGCGCGATACCGGCAAGTACGTTCCGGGGACCTACACCGTGTCTACGACGCAGAACTACGACGAACTCCTTTCGACGTTCAAGGAAAAGACCGGGTCGTCCGGCTTTACCGAGATCTCCGTCACGATCCCCGAGGGGTACACCGTCGACGAGATAATCGACCTGCTCGTCAGCAAGGGAGTCGGAACGCGCGAAGGCTTTGTCGACGCGATACAGAACTATGAATTCGACTACTGGTTCGTCGAGGAGCTTACCGATCTCAATCCGAACCGCAAATACAGGCTCGAGGGCTACCTCTATCCGGACACCTACTTCATATATAAGGAGTGGGAGGAATGGCGGGTCATCAACAAGATGCTGACGAACTTCTACAACAAGTTCAGCATCGAGTATAAGAACGAGTGCGCCGCGCTCGGTTACTCCGTTGACGACGTTATCAATATAGCCTCCATAATCCAGATGGAAGCCAAGTTCACGTCGGACTACGATATGGTCTCGTCCGTTATCCACAACCGACTCAACAACCTCAGCCCCGAGACCGGACGTCTGCTCCAGTGCGACGCAACGATCCAGTACTTCCTGCCCGAGCGTCAGTCGGTGCTTGAAGCGGCCGCTACGCGCATCGACGATCCGTACAACGCATATATCTATCCGGGACTTCCGCCCGGACCGATCTCCAACCCTACGATAGTCGCGATCCGCGCCGCGCTTTATCCGACGTCTTCCAACTACTGCTTCTTCGTGTCGCAGAAGGACGGACACATGCTTTACGCAAGGACTCAGGCGGAACACGAAAAGAACGTCAGGGAAGCGCTTATAGAGAACTGAAAAACAAAGGACTGACTTTTCCCACGCGGAGACCCGCGTGGGAAAAGAATATTATACCGATATGAAGATCGAACTTTTGTCTCCCGCGGGAGATATGGAAAAACTCAAAGCCGCGCTCCGTTTCGGAGCGGACGCCGTATATCTTTCCGGAAATATGTTCGGGATGCGGGCGTTCGCCTCGAATTTTGACGGAGAGGAGCTTAAAGAAGCCGTACGGTATGCCCATTCGCTCGGCAAGAAGGTCTACCTTACCGTCAATACGATGCCGCGTACTTACGAATATGAAACGCTGAAGGAATATCTGAAAAGCCTCGAAAAAACGCCGCCCGACGCGCTGATAATCTCCGACATCGGCGTATTTATGCTGGCGAAAGAGGTGTTGCCCGACGTTGAGATCCACGTTTCGACCCAGGCGAACGCCGTTTCCGCCGCGGACTGCCTCGCGTGGCATTCGCTCGGAGCGAAGAGGATAGTCCTCGCGCGCGAGCTGACTCTCGACGAGATAAGAGCGATACGCGCGTCCGTGCCGCGTGAACTCGAGCTCGAAGCGTTTATACACGGCTCGATGTGCGTTTCGTACAGCGGACGCTGTCTGCTCTCCGGCAATCTGACGGGGCGCGACGCCAACCGAGGAGCTTGCGCTCAGCCCTGCCGCTGGAATTACAAATACTACGAGATAGAAGAGGAAAAACGCCCGGATCAGCGTATGGAGATCCGCGAGACCGAACTCGGTACTTTCATCATGGCGTCGAAGGACCTCTGTATGATCGAACATATCCCCGAGCTTTGCGAATGCGGGATAGACTGCTTCAAGATAGAGGGCAGGATGCGCAGCGCCTACTACACGGCTTGCGTGACGAACGCCTACCGTATGGCGCTCGACGCGTATTACGCCGACAGAGATAATTATACTTTCGATCCGCTCTGGCTGCGCGAGCTCGATTCGGTAAGTCACCGCGAGTACGGCACGGGTTACTTTTACGACGTCACGACCGAGAACGCCCAGCTCGCCCCGGGCAACCGCTCCGTCTGCGAGCAGACGTATCTCGCGTACTGCGAAGGATACGACGCGGAAAAGGGGCTCGGGATCTTCCTTATGCGGAACAAATTCAGCGTCGGCGACAAGGCGGAGCTTCTGACTCCCGGACAGACGGGAAGGGCGTTCGTTTTTACCGATATTTTCAACGAAAATATGGAGAAGATCGACTGCGCGCCGCATCCGTATATGAAGACCTACGTCAAGCTCCCGTTCGTCCCGTGCGAAGGAGACCTCATACGCGGAGCGAAGGAGTGACGGCACAGTTATGATCGCCTGCGGCGAGTTATGGTCGCCCATTCGGGCGAGTTATGAGTTATGATTGACTTCGTCAAGTTATGAGCGGCTATCGCCGCGTTAGGAAGGCGAAACGCTAAACAAGAATATAACGAGAAGAACGCAAGGGGAACCTTTTGAGGAAAGGTTCCCCTTGACCCCTCTAAACCTTTCAGAGAGAAAGAAATATAAACAAGAATTTAACGCACTCGGTCTCGCGGCGGTCGTCGCGTCTGCGACGAAATGAAGACGCTACGCTAATGAAGACGCGCCGAGGGCGCTAATGAAGACGCTACGCTAACGAAGACGCCGCCGGGTGGCGGCTAACTGAAAGATGCAAGTGAAGGAAACAAACTCCACCTACGAAGCCGAGCCATTTGGCAGTTACGGAAACGATTATTGCTGAATGAGCGGTAGTGTTCCAAATGGCGATGCGAACGATAATTACAAGCGGAAGAACAAGACAATATCTACGGAGCGAGATAAATGGTAGGACTCCCCGTTGAGGTGTGGGGAGGTCGAGGAGGGGAGGACGTTCGGTTTCGCGCGAATGTGGCGGAAGTGCCTCCTAACCCCCTCCTCGTTGCCCTTTCTTTGCGCACTTTCTTTCGGCAACCGAAAGAAAGTGCGAGGACAAACGTCCTTCGCAAATCTTACCCATCTTTCCACTACGTCATAGACTAACGCGTCCGCACCGTTTTTCTATGACTCGCCCTCTAACTTCTTGTTTAGCGTTTCGTTTTTGCACAAAAAAGGGACTGTTTTTTACAGCCCCTTTTTAATTGTGTTTTGCTTATTTTTCCGGTCCGAGTCTTACACTCGAATTTCCGGCAGCGTCGCACTCCGCGAAGTATCTCTTGAGTCTGACGACGTCGAGTAAGTTTACCGTTCCGTCTCCGTTTATATCCGCGCCGAACGAGAGCTTGATCGCGGAGCGGGACGTGCTTATATCGAATTCGGCAAAGAATTTTTTGAGTCTGACGACGTCGAGAGAAGTGACGTTTCCGTCGCCGTTCG
The DNA here is from genome assembly GCA_902785485.1 of uncultured Ruminococcus sp. Lineage (GTDB taxonomy): Bacteria > Bacillota > Clostridia > Oscillospirales > CAG-272 > RUG13077. Next base: position 12,048 of record CACZZA010000042.1, read on the forward strand.
CGTCGCCGTAAAGGACTCCGAGCGGCGGGACGGTAATTCTGACGGCGTGACAGATATTGCATTCCCTGTCAAAATCGCCGTCGTACGTGTGTTCGGTCTCTCTTTCCGAGCCGCAGATCGAACATTTTTCGGAGCAGACGAACTCGTATTCGTGAAGTGCGAGAGGCTCGCGGACGGTCTTGCGGCACAGATCGCATTCCGCGTCGCAGTCGGACGTGAATACGTGGGTACGGTCCGAAACGTTCGCGGGGCAGCTTCCGAAATGCCAGGTCACTTCGTCCCGGGTCAGATATTTGTTGTCGTATCCGCTCGACGGAGCCGTACTGATGACGTCGCTACCCGGCTTGTCCGAACCGGAATACCAGACGTCCGTTATGCCTCTGCATTCGCCGAACGCCGCGTTTGAGACGGTATTCAGTTCTTTTGAAAACGACAGTTCGGTCAGCTTGTAACAGCGGTAGAACGCGAGCTTGCCTATAATTTTTACGTTTGTGAACGGGGTAATATCGCTCAATTTATTGCAGGTGTAAAACGCGTAGGGGCGTATAGCGTTCAGAGTTTCGGGAAGGGAGACCTTTTCAAGTGACGTGCATCCCCTGAACGCGAAACGTTCGACCGCGTTAAGGTTCGCGGGGATGATCGCTTCTTTGAGGGCGGAACAGTTCATAAAGGCGGAGTCGCCGATATAGTAAAGCGTATCCGGGAAAACAAACCCCGCAAGGCTTTTACATTCTTCAAAGGCAAAAGCGCCTATGCTCCGAAGCGCCGGAGTCCCGGTGACTTCAGTCAAAGCGGAGCATCCGCTGAACGCGTAGACTCCGATCTCCTCGACGGAGTCTGGGAGAAATACGCTCGTCAC
>CACZZA010000043.1 GCA_902785485.1 uncultured Ruminococcus sp.
CAAAATCAGGTGCTTTTTCTTTTTTTTTTTTTTTTTGGGGGTATGATGATAGTAAAACCGAATCACATAATCTGGAGTGACCAAATAGACTACGAAGATTGGCGCGAAGAAATGGAAACCGAATACCCGGATAAAACCGAGCAATCGTTTGAATTTCACTGCTCCGAAGGAGCAATATCACTTTGCGGCATCGCCGCAAAATATCACATCCCGCGCAAGCGGGATATTTCACTTTTGCGGTTTCATTCGATTAAGGACGGGTATTTCATAAGGAGCCGAAATCAGGCGAAAAACACAGTTTTTACCTATTTTATCCCGTTTTGCATATTCGTTCGGTAAGCACAGAAAATTGTGTTATTGTATGTCCGGGTCCGGTATCGTTATTTTCACCGACGTACCGCCGCCGTCGCGCGGCGCGATAGTCATTTTGCCGTCGCACATCATTTTAAGCCGCTCTTTGATATTGTTCAAAGCGATATGAGGGTCGTTGTCATCGGCATTACCTGCCGGATCGAAGCCGACCCCGTCATCCTCAACAATGATCTCGACGGCATTATTCGTGTGTCTTGTAACGATAGTAATGTGGATCGGGTCATTGCTTGATTTCATACCGTGCTTTACGGCGTTCTCCACAATGGGTTGCAGAGTCAGCGGAGGCACGCGGAAGGATCTGTACGGCGTATCGAAGTCAACAAAGAGGGTGTCTTCAAACTGCGCCTGCTCAACGGCGAGGTAGGCGCGGGTATGCTCGAGTTCGTCACTGAACGGTACGGGCTCCTCGCTTGCAATGGCGGCGAAGTTCTTCCGCAGGTAAGAGGTGAAATCAAGCGTGACCTTCTTCGCTTTTTGGGGGTCCTGATCACAGAGATAATATATGCCCATCATCGTATTGAAGATGAAATGAGGCCGCATCTGAAGCACCATGATCCCGGCGCGCTGATGGGCGATCTGATACTCCTTACGGATATGGTTATCCATATTATCCGATAGGATCAGAACGAACGATATAAGCGCGAAAAGCGCCATACCGATCACGATCGGCGCTTCAACGTAATAGAACAAATGAGTCAGTATCATCGCAGTCATGTACAGCAAGTAGATAAGAAGAGCAGTAAAATACTTTTTCGGGAGCTTTTTTACTCTGTAGAACAAACCCGTCGTATTGAGGATCATACACACCGCAAGGGGCGTCATCCACAACGCCCATAACGGACCGCGAATAAACTGGTTGTCCGGCGTTACATAGTAGAAGACGTCCGTGAACTGAGCGGCCGCCAGCATGATGAAGTACAAGCCGAGAAGCGTTGTCACCAGCCAAAACAGCACGCTGTTTTTTATCTTATCGCCGCTGTAATGAAGAAGAAAGAGCGTAGGCGCATATATCGGCGTCGCCAGAAACAGACCTTCAAGCAGATAGATGATTCTTTCCGCAACAGCCTTAGAGGGATCGTACCAGAAGATCAGCGCTAAAAAGCATATGACGGCGCACAGAAACAACATCGAGAACAAAACGATGAAATACCGCTTGCTCCATCGGTCGAGCGCGGGCATAAAAGCGGATAATACGATCCCGAGCGCCATGGTGATGATGACTGCGCCGCAGAGCGAAAAACCGATCAGATCGAGCATACCCATTATACGTTATCGCCTCCCAGAAAGAACGGATATCTCAGTTTTTCGAGTTGCTCCCGAACGCCTTCGGGCGTTATGGGTTTCAGCATAAAGCCGCTTGCCCCCGTGCTCCACGCGTCAAGAGCGTAGTTGCTGTACGCTGTCAGATAGACGACGTTCGTACGGGGATTGATATCGAGCAGCGCGCGGCAAAGCTCCAACCCCGTCGTTTCCCTCAGTTCTATATCGAGAAATGCGAGTACGACGCGGTTCGCCTTTGCGTATTCTATGGCCTCATCGGCTTCTGTAAAGCCCGTGACCGTTGCGTTCGGCATAACTTTTTCGAGTACCTGCAGTCCGCCGGTCAGGATCAGTTTTCTGTCGTCTACTAAAATGACGTTTGGACATTCGTCGCTTTCAGCCGCCGCGGAGAGCAATACGTTGACGTCAACATCCAGGATCTGGGACAGCCGTGTGATCATTATGGCGTCCGGCAGGCGGAAGCCTGACTCCCAACGGGACACCGTGGCTTTGGTCACATACATTTTTTCCGCCAGAGCCTGCTGCGAAAGCTCGCATTTTGTTCGTAGTTTTTTCAAGGTTTCTGAAAAATGCTGATTCATCAATGTACCCCGTAATGCGTTTCATACTATCTCTATCGATGTTATTATAATTCAAAACTCCGTAAAATTCAATATTCAGTATGTAAAATCAGAGTTTCCACTACGGTAACCCGACTTGATACTCTTATTATAAGAAAGTAAAATAAAGTGAAGAAGAATTGCAATTTATAACGCTGAAGTATAAAGGAGATATTTATCCATGTACCTGTATTTATCGCTTGCGCTGACGGTATGCGCCGGGATCGGATTCGGCTACGGGCTGTACCGGTTCTTCCGGGACGAGGCGGCGCTGTACGTCCGTATGATCGTTTTTGCGGTCGGATGCGCTATGCTCGGGCGGCTATTTTGAAGGGCGTGCAGCTCCACTATTATTATAACCGCACCTTCTCTAAGATCCCGATCATGATCGTGGACGAGGCGGACATCGTGACGATCACCACGGACGAAAGCGGCAGGCAGGTAAAGAATATCACATTCGACCAGTTCGCGTATTACGAGGTCGTCAAGTGCAACCGTCAGATAATCGGCATAAACGGCAGCGCGCAGGGCGGCGTTTCGGATTACAAGGACTGGGGCTGCGGCGACGCTGCGGATATCAACGCGGACGTGGGCAAGCAGTGGCTGGCGCTCTACGTCAACCGCTCGAGCGCGAAGGGCGACCCGATCATAGCGGATTCACTGAGGCTCGAAAAAGGTACCGCCGCCCATCCCGAAGGCTACACCAAATGGCTCTATATGTTCGGCGCCCCGAACGCTTTGAAGATCGACGATGAGCAGTATTGCTACCGCAGCGACAACAACGGTATGTACCTCTACTGGCAGGGCGACGAGGGCGCATTCAAAGACGCGAGCGCGACCGCTTCCGCCTTCAACGCGGGTTACATGGCGCTTACCGGTATAGGCGGGCTCGCCCTCGGTATCGCGGGCACCGCGCTCTTTACCGCAAAAAAGAAAAAAGAAGAAGAAGCCGCGTAATATAACGCGCTCCGTTTTGCAGGGCGGGCACATAAAACCCGCCCTGCGGCGATAAAAGAGATCATAAAGGAGAATAAAACCATGACGCTTTTCGGAAAAAAGAAAAGCGAGGTTTTTTCAACGGGGTGTTTTTCTTCGTGCGGCAAGATGCGGATATGTCAATAAAAACCCGCGGACAGGCTTGATTTTCGCCCGTCCGCGGTCCTTTTTTTTATTTTGTTTATCTTGCGCCTTTGTCGTAGGGGATGCCCTCCGCCTTGGGGGCGCGGGACTTCTTCGACGTGAAGGCGAGGACTATAAGCACCGCGATATACGGGATCATATTGTAGAAGTACATCGGGAGCTTGAGGTCGTTGAGGAAATAGATCTTCTCTCCGCCGATCTCGATGTTGATCTGCGTATAAATGACGCTGAGGCATTTGAGAAAGCCGAACAGGAGCGCGCCGAGCGCGATGCCGAGCGGTTTCCAGTTGCCGAAGATCATAATGGCAAGGGCGAGGAAGCCTATTCCCGCCACGGTACCGGAGGCGGTGCCGTTAGCGACCGTCGCGATATACACGTATCCGCCGAATCCCGCGAGGGCGCCCGATACGGTCGTGCCGAGGTATCTCATCTTATTGACGTTGATACCGACGCTCGCCGCCGCCTGGGGATGCTCTCCGCAGGCGCGCAGGCGCAGACCGGTCTTGGTCTTGTAGATAAGCACCGACAGCAGGATGAACAGACCTATCGCGATGAACGTCGAAAGGTACGCCTTATCGAAGAACACCTGTCCGACGGGGTTCATATCCTCGTTGAGGATCGCAAATCCGAAGTCGACGGGCTTGCCGTCGCCGCCGATCGCGGTCTCCATTTCAAGCGCGTCCTTCGAGAAGAACAGCTTTATCAGAAAGAGCGTGATCGCGGGGGCGAGCAGGTTCAGCGCCGTACCGCCTATCGTCTGGTCGGCTTTGAGGTTTATCGCCGAGAACGACAGGAGCAGGGAGAATATCGCGCCCGAGACCGCCGCGAGTACCATCGCGATAAGGAAGGTCAGCTGATTGTGGTCGACGAAAAACGGGTCCTGACGGAGGATGTGCGCGCAAAGCGCTCCGAAGAACGATCCGAATATCATGATACCGTCAAGCGCTATATTGATGATACCGCTCCGCTCGGCGTACATTCCCGCGAGCGCCACTATAAGCAGAGGGATCGTGAATATCAGCGTTTTCTGAAGCAGGAAGATCATTCTTTCTTACCTCCTTTCGCTTTTAAGGAGTCTCCGTCGCGTTTTTCGTTGCCCTTCAATTTCTTGGCGAGCATATCGCGGAAGAGCTTGGAGAAGCCGGAAAAATAGATGATGACGGCGACGATGAGCTGTGAAACGTATTCGTTGAACGGCGTCTGAGCCGAGAGGTTCGCGCCGCCTTTGTTGAGGAATTTGAGGAATAAGGACGAGAAGATGACTCCTATCGGGTTGTTGGAGGCGAGCAGGGCGGCGGGGATGCCGTTGAAGCCCTCCGCGGGAAGGCTCATATACGTGTTCCACTTGAAGTCCTGCGAGCCGTTGAGTACCCACAGAGCCGCGCCGCACGCGGCGAGCGCGCCGGCTATCGACATACTGATCAGTATGTTGCGTTTTTCGTTCATCCCCGCGTATTTCGACGCGTTGCGGTTGAAGCCGCACGCTTTCAGCTCGTAGCCGAAGGTCGTTTTGTTCATCATGATATAGAGCGCTATCGCGACGAGCGACGCTATTATAAGGCTGATGTCCATATACGAGCCTTCGAAGATCTTATCGAGTCCGAGCTTCGCCGTAGCGACTCCGTTCGACGAGGTCTTCTTTATGAAGTTTATTTTCGTTTCGGGAGTGTTGATGAAGTCGGTGTCGAGGAACACCCACGAAACGACGTTTGCGGCGATCCAGTTCGTCATTATGCAGACGATGACCTCGTTGACGTTGAAATGCGCCTTGAAAAATCCGGGTATCGCTCCCCAGACGGCTCCGAGCAGAGTGCCTGCAAGAAGGGCGAGGATCCATACGATCCACGAGGGGATCGTGTCTGTCGGGAGCGAGAGCGCCACGACGAGCGCGCCCATCGCGCCCATCAGGTACTGTCCCGGGGCGCCGATGTTGAAAAGTCCCGTCTTGAAGGCTATCGCGACCGAAAGACCGGTCATAACGAGGGGAGCCGCCTCGAACAGCATATTACCGATCTGGAAGAGCATATTATCCGCGCTTCCGCTCGAGAACGGACCTTTTATTACTATGAGAATTCCTTTAAGAGCCTGTGAGAAGGTGACGTCGCTGTCAAACGCGGCGAGCAGAAGGAGTACGATGAACCCGACCGCGATGCCGCCGAGAATACTGATGAGCGAAGCGATGACGCTCCGAACGCCGTCCTTGCGGACGAACGCCGCGCACTTTTCGCCGAACGTTTTCTTATTTTCCATCCGCCTCACCCCTTCCGTTCTGTCTCTTTGCTCCCGCCATGTACAGACCGAGCTCCTGCACGGTCGTCTTTTTCGGGTCGAACTCTCCCGTGATCTCGCCCTCGTACATAACGAGGATGCGGTCGGAGAGGTTCATGACTTCGTCAAGCTCGAGCGAGACGAGCAGGACTCCGGCGCCCGCGTCGCGGGACGAAACGATCTGTTTGTGTATAGACTCTATCGCTCCGACGTCGAGTCCGCGCGTCGGTTGTACCGCGATCAGAAGATCGTGAGGTCTGTCAAGCTCGCGCGCGATGATCGCCTTTTGCTGGTTGCCGCCCGACATACTTCTCGCGGGGGTCACGGGACCCTGACCGGAGCGGATGTCGTATTCGGCGATAAGAACGTCGGCGTAATCTCTTATCTTGTCGAAACGGATGAAGCCGCCGTGTGAAAACTCTTTTTCAAAATACCTCTGGAGGACCAGATTCTGTTCAAGCGAGTAGTCGAGGACGAGTCCGTGCTTGTGTCTGTCTTCGGGAATATGGCTCATCCCGTGCGTGTTTTTGTACCTGATGCTCTTTTTCGTGACGTCCTCGCCGTTAAGCGTTATGACGGAGCCTTCCTCGCATTTAGTAAGTCCGGTGATCGCCGAGATGAACTCGCTCTGTCCGTTGCCGTCGATGCCCGCGACGCAGACGATCTCGCCCTTGCGGACCTTCAGCGAAACGCCGTTGACGGCGTTTTTCTTGTGCGAGTGTCCCTTTACGGTCAGATCTTTGACTTCGAGGACTACGTCGCCGGGTTTAGACTCGTCTTTGTCGACCGTGAAATGCACCTCGCGCCCGACCATCATTTCCGAAAGCCTTTCAATATCGGTGTCCGCGATGTCGACCGTACCGATATATTTTCCTTTGCGAAGGACGGTGCATCTGTCCGCGACTTCCATTATCTCGTTCAGCTTGTGGGAGATAAAGAGGATGGATTTTCCTTCCTTCGCGAGTCCTTTCATTATCCCCATCAGCTCGGTGATCTCCTGAGGAGTCAGAACGGCGGTCGGCTCGTCGAAGATCAGGATCTCGTTTTCGCGGTAGAGCATCTTGAGTATTTCCGTACGCTGCTGCATACCGACTGTGATGTCTTCGACGAGCGCGTCGGGATCTACGTTGAGACCGTAGGTCTTTGAAAGCCGAAGCACTTTTTCCCGCGCCTCTTTTTTTGTCAGAAAACCGTATTTCGTCGGCTCGACGCCGAGGATGATGTTGTCGAGGACCGTAAAAACGTCGACGAGTTTGAAGTGTTGATGTACCATCCCGATCCCGAGCGCGTTCGCGTCGTTCGGGTCGTTGATGGTCACTTTCTCGCCGTTTTTATATATTTCACCCTTTTCCGGCTGATAGAGTCCGAACAGGACCGACATAAGGGTCGATTTTCCCGCTCCGTTCTCGCCGAGCAGGGCGTGTATCTCGCCTTTTTTCAGCTGCAGAGTAATATCGTCGTTCGCGATGATACCCGGAAAGATCTTCGTGATGCCGCGCATCTCGATAACGTACGGGGACTTTCCCGCGGACGCGTTTGTCGTATTGGTGTTCATTGATCGTTCTCTCTTTTCGGATTCTTATTTTAACTTAAAGACAAAAGGGGATGGCTTATCGCCATCCCCTCAAGAATCGGATCATTTTTCAATGGTAACGGTGACTTTGGTGAGTCCCGCAGTCACGTCTTCCGGAACTTCGGATTTCGGAACGATCTCGCCGGATTTGATCTTGTTGAGAACTTCGGTGTACTGCTCTACGGTGAAGTTCTTGAGTCTCCAGGTATCGGTGGGAAGACCGGTGGAGTCTTCTGCCGCGCCGAGGTTCTGAGCCTTGTTTGCAAGCTCGGTGTCCCACTTGCCGTCGAAGTACTGTCCGAGGACTCTTTCAACGGATACGGAAAGACCTTTGACCGCGGAGGTGATGACCTTTTCGGACTCGCCGGACTGGTCAACGTCAACGCCGATGATCTTGGCGTCCGGATATTCGCCTGCCGCCGACTTGACGGACTGGAACATCGAACCGCCGCAGGAGAATACTACCTGAGTTCCTGCCGCGTACCAGCCGGAGATCTGAGTCTGGAGCTCGGTGGAAGCCGAGAAGGTGTCGCCGTACATGAAGCTGTACTTCATCTCAACGTTTACACCCTTTTCTGCCGCCGCAGCTTCAGCGCCCTGGATAAAGCCGTAGCCGAAACGGTTGACAGCGGGGTTACCGCCGCCGCCGCCGCCCGTGAAGCCGAGCTTGGTGTAGCCTTCCATAACTGCCGCGTAGCCTGCGAGGTAGCCGGATTCCTGCTCCTTGTAGACGATCGCGGTCACGTTATCGTACGAATAACCGGTCGTCTTGCTCTTGCCGAGCGCCCAGCCGTCGACGAATACGAATTTGACGTTCGGATTCTGTTCGGCAACGGTAGACATAGCGGTCGCCTGAAGAAATCCGGGAGCCACGATGATCTCAGCGCCGTTGGTGATAGCCTGTTTCATGGCGTCGATACGGTCGTTGTCGCTCGCGTCGCTTCCGTTGGCGGGCTGATAATACTTGTAGCTGATGTTGTGTTCCTCAGCGTACTTCTTGGCGCCCTCGTAGGTGCCCTGGTTGAATCCCTTGTCCATGAGCTGACCGACGTCGGTCACGACGGCGATCTTGTAGGTGTCGCTCTCTGCGGGTTTGCTCTCGCCGCAAGCCGCGAAAACGACCGCGCACGCAAGAACGACCGCCAGGCAAAGGATGATGCCCAAATACTTTTTCATTTGTTTTTCCTCCTGATGAGTTTTTTTGATAAACGTCCGATGTATCAAATATATCATATATTTATCAAAAAAGCAATAGTTTTGTTAATAAACGACGATTTTTTTGTTAAGATGATTCGATTTTGCCTTGTTTCATTCCATAAACTCCGGAGTGAATGAGAACGGGAGCAGTTCTCCGAGGGTGCGCCTGTCGAACGTGCTTTCGCCTGTCATAAGGAGTACCGGCATATCTTTCGGGCAGAACTCCGTCATCACCTGTCTGCATACTCCGCAGGGAGGGAACGCCCCCTTGAGCGGACCGTGCCGTCCGCCGCAGACCGCCATCATCGTAAAGTCGCGCCGACCCTCGCTCACCGCCTTGAATATCGCCGTGCGCTCGGCGCAAACGGTAGGAGTGTAAGACGCGTTTTCAATGTTGCATCCTTTATATACCGTCCCGTCGGAGCAGAGAAGCGCGGCGCCGACCGAATAGCCGGAATAGGGCGAATACGACGCCTCACGCGCCTCCGCCGCCGCTTTGCAGAGGGCAAGCTCCGTTTCCGTCGGGCGCAGGATCCCTCGCAGGAAGCTCTTTCCGTCTCCGCGGTAGGGCAGACCGAAATATTCTCCCACCGTCGCCGCGATGTCGCAGAACCCCTCGCGGGTGCCGAGGTTCACGGGAGCGACCGGTTTTCCGTATATCACGAGCGGAGTGTATTCGCGCGAATGGTCGGTGTGGCTGTCGCCGGGGTCGCAGCCGTGGTCTGCGGTGATCATAAGTACGTCCCCGTCCTTCATCTTGCTTATAAAGGTCGGGAGCCACGCGTCGAACTCCGCGAACGCCTTGGCGTAGCCGTCGACGTCCTGGCGGTGTCCGTAGAGCATATCGAAATCGACGAGGTTTGTGAAGCAAAGTCCCTCGAAATCGTATTCGAGCGCCTCGAGCGTCTTCTGCATCCCCTCGGCGTTGCCGTGGGTCACGACGTGTTCGGTGACTCCCCGACCCGCGAAGATGTCGTTTATCTTGCCTATCGCGTAAACTGTTTTGCCCGCCGCTTTCAGCGCGTCGAGGACCGTTTCTCCGGGAGGCGTCAGCGAGAAGTCGCGTCTGTCCGCCGTGCGGACGAATTCTCCCGCCTTTCCCGTGAACGGACGCGCGATGACGCGCCCGACGGCGTGCTTTCCTTTGAGTATCTCCCTCGCCTTGCGGCAGGCGCCGTAAAGCTCGTCGAGCGGTACGACGTCGGTATGCGCCGCGATCTGGAATACGCTGTCCGCCGAGGTGTAGACGATGAATTTTCCCGTTTTTATGTGTTCTTCACCGTAGTCCTTGATGACCTCGGTGCCGGAGTAAGGCTTGTTGCAGAGCGTCCCGCGCCCCGTCGCCTTTTCAAACTCGGAAATGACGTCCTCCGGGAAGCCGTCGGGGTAGGTCGGGAGCGGACTCGGAGAGACGAGCCCCGCGATCTCCCAGTGGCCTATCGTCGTGTCCTTGCCCATCGAACGCTCTTTGAGGCGGCATACCGCCGCCGTCGGCTCTTTTTCGCCGGGGAGGAAATCAAGTCCGTCCATATTGCCCATTCCGAGCCTGCGCAGAGTCTCGAAACGGAAATACGGTGACGAAGAGATCCGTTTCACGGTGTTGCAGTCGCGGTCTCCGAACAGCCTTGCGTCCGGCGCCTCGCCTACGCCCACCGAGTCGAGAACAATAAGAAATACTCTTTTCATAAGAGTCCTCCGTTTATTTGCTTTCGAGCGATTTGGCTATCTTGACGATCCTGCTCGTGCCGAGCCTCGTCGCGCCGAGCGAAAGGAACTTTTCCGCGTCCTCAAGCGACGAGATCCCGCCCGCCGCCTTGATGCCGAGTCCGGGACGGCAGTGTTTTTTCATCAGCGCGACGTCTTCAAAGGTCGCGCCGCCGGTCGAAAAGCCGGTCGAGGTCTTGATGTAGTCCGCATCCGACTCGGAGACGACTTTACACATTTGTATCTTTTCTTCCTCAGTCAGAAGGCAGGTCTCGATTATGACCTTGAGGAGCTTTCCGCCGCACGACTTTTTGACCGCATTTATCTCGGACAGGACGTCGCCGTACCTCCCCTCTTTTACCATGCCGACGTTGATGACCATATCGATCTCGTCGGCGCCGTTCTTTACGGCGTCGGAAGTCTCAAAGCATTTCGTTTCGGTCGTCGAATAGCCGTTCGGAAAGCCGATGACCGTGCATATTTTAAGCCTTTCTCCGACGTATTCCTTCGCCGCTCTGACGTGTGACGGGGGAATGCATACCGACGCCGTGCCGTATTTTATCCCGTCGTCGCATATACCCTTTATCTGCTCCCAAGTCGAAGACTGCGCGAGCAGCGTGTGGTCGCATCTTGAAAGTATGTCTTTGATCTCCATAGCTTTTTTCTCCTTTATATATTACTGCTTTTTTTCAGACGATGTTGCCGTTTTTCTTTTTGTCCGCGAGCGCCTTGTAGCACTTGTAGCACATACCCTCGTACCGGTCGTTGCCGCCGAGGACCACCTGCTCGCCCTCGATGACGAGCTGGCCCTCGTCGTCAAAGCGCGCGTTGACCGTGGCTTTTCTTCCGCACCGGCAGACCGATTTTATCTCGGTGATGCTGTCCGCTATCTCGAAAAGCCGCTTGCTCCCGGGGAACAGCTTGGTCTGGAAGTCCGCGCGGAGCCCGAAGCAGAGGGAGGGGACGTCCCACTTGTCCGCGAGGTCTTTGAGCTGTTCCACCTGCTCGCCGGTCAGGAACTGACATTCGTCGCAGATGATGACGTCGCGGTATTTGCCGCCCCAGCCGCGCGAAAGGTACGTTTCGTATATGTTTATTTCGGGACCGATCGCCTCCGCCTCCGCCTCGAGTCCTATCCTCGAGCGCAGGACGGAGTGTATCTTACCGTCCGCGTCGCGCACGTCATCGCGGGTGTCCGTCGCGGGTTTGATGAGCCAGACGGTCTGGTCCTTTTCCTCGTAATTGAACTTTGTCATCAGCGCCTGGGCGGTCTTCGAGCTTCCCATCGCGCCGAACTTGAAATACAGCTTAGCCATTTTGTGACCTCAAACGTTTCTTTTATATATACATTTTATCACGTGATCGGGGTTTTGTAAAGTGTGATTTGACCAAATTGACAAAACGCCCTCAGTATGATATATTAAAAACAGAAACGAAACGTAAAGAGGAAAAAACGCATGAACGTACTGCACATGAAATACGCGTCCGTAGTCGCTGAGACCGGCTCGCTCAACGCCGCGGCAAAAAAACTGTACCTCGCTCCGCCGAACCTCAGCCGCTCGATAAAAGAACTCGAACACGAGATAGGCATAACGGTCTTCGACCGCTCGGCGAAGGGGATGACGCTGACTCCCGAGGGGGCGGAGTTCATCCGCTACGCCCGCAACGTACTCAAACAGATAGACGATATCGAAATGATGTACCGCGCCGGAGTGCAGAGCAAGACGCGCTTTTCGATCTCCGTTCCGAGAGCGAGTTATCTTTCCGACGCGCTTGCCCGCTTTTCAAAGAGCATAGGAAACGATCCCGTCGAGATATATTATAAGGAGACCAACCCCTCCCGCGCGATAAAGAACATACTCGAGGCGGACTACAAGCTCGGCATCATCCGCTATTCCGAAAATTACGACAAGTATTTCCGCGCCTCCCTCGAGGAAAAGGGACTCGCGTACGAGCCGGTCGCGGAGTTCACCTACGTCGTCGTAATGAGCAAGGAGTCCCCGCTCGCGAAAAAGCAGGTGATCCGTTTCTCCGACCTCTCGCCGTATATCGAGATCGCGCACGGCGATCCGTTCGTCCCGTCCCTGCCGATGGAGCTTGTCAAAAAAGAAGAGCTGCCCGACAACATTGAGCGGCGCATCCTCGTCTACGAGCGCGCGAGCCAGTTCGACCTGCTCAGCGAGAACCACGATACCTTTATGTGGATGTCGCCCCTGCCGCAAAAACTGCTTGAACGCTATTCGCTCGTACAGAAGGAGAGTCCCGACAACAAAAAAGTGTATAAGGACGTCCTTATCCACCAAAGGCGCACGCCCGTGGAGCTTGACAAAGCCTTTATCAAAGAAGTCCGGAAGTCGAGCCGTGACTATTTGTAAAAGTTCACATTGTAAAATTGTGTTATAATTAACACGCAACGGTATCTTAAAAAACACCGTTGCGTGTTGTTTTTATGCCTTTTTGTGGGGTTTTGCGACTATGTTATCATTTTTGATAATACCCGTTGCAACAATTTTATAATTCCCAATTTGAATAGTTATGAGTAGACTTGTAACAGTAGATGTTAATTTTAACACCGGGAACGCCCGGAAAGGAGAACGGTATGAAAGCAGCAAAAGAGAACGTCGAAGTCCAAAACGATCTTGAGACGTTCGAAAAAACGTTACAAAAAGTCAAAGCAGCGCAAAAAGAGTATTCAACGTTCACCCAGGAGCAGGTCGACAGGATCTTTGCGGCGGCGGCAGCCGCGGCGAACTCCGAACGCGTGCCTCTCGCGGTCATGGCGAAAGAAGAGACCGGGATGGGAGTCGTCGAAGATAAGGTCATCAAGAACCACTATGCGGCTGAATACATCTACAACGCGTACAAGTACGAGAAGACCTGCGGCGTGATCTCGGAGGACGCGTCGTACGGAAGCAAAAAAATAGCCGAACCTCTCGGGGTCATCGGAGCCGTCATCCCGACGACCAACCCGACGTCGACTGCGATATTCAAAACGCTGATCGCGCTCAAGACGCGCAACGGCATCATTATTTCCCCCCATCCGAGAGCGAAGAAGTCCACGGTCGCGGCGGCTAAGGTAGTCCTCGACGCGGCGGTCAGGGCGGGCGCTCCCGAAGGGATCATCGGGTGGATCGAAGCGCCTACCCTCGAGCTTACCGGAGCTTTGATGCGCGAAGCGGACGTCATCCTCGCGACGGGCGGTCCCGGAATGGTCAAGGCGGCGTATTCGTCCGGCAAACCGGCTCTCGGAGTCGGCGCGGGCAACGTCCCCGCCATCATCGACGACTCGGCGGATATAAAGGTCGCCGTCAATTCGATCATCCACTCCAAGACGTTCGACAACGGTATGATCTGCGCGTCGGAGCAGTCCGTCACCGTCATTTCAAGCATATATAACGAGGTCAAAAAAGAGTTCAAGGCGCGCGGGTGCCATTTCCTCACCAAGACCGAGCTGGACAAGATGCGCAAGACCATCCTCATCAACGGCGCGCTGAACGCCAAGATCGTCGGTCAGAAAGCTCCCGACATCGCGCGCCTCGCCGGCTTCGAGGTGCCGGAGGAAACGAAGGTCCTCATCGGAGAAGTCACCTCCCGTGAGATGAGCGAGCCGTTCGCTCACGAAAAACTGTCTCCCGTACTCGCGATGTACAAAGCCGCAGACCTTGAAGAGGCGTTCGCGGGAGCGGAAAAACTCATCGCGGACGGCGGATACGGACACACCTCGTCGCTCTTTATCGATCCGATAAAGAAAAAAGACGTTGTGGATGCGTTCGGACTGCGTATGAAGACCGGACGTATCCTCATCAACTCACCCTCGTCCCACGGCGGTATCGGCGACCTGTACAACTTCCGTATGACTCCGTCGCTGACCCTCGGCTGCGGCTCGTGGGGCGGCAACTCGGTCTCGGAAAACGTAGGTATCAAACAATTGCTCAACATCAAGACCGTCGCCGAAAGGAGAGAGAATATGCTGTGGTTCCGCGCCCCCGAAAAGGTTTACTTCAAACGCGGCTGT
Organism: uncultured Ruminococcus sp.; assembly: GCA_902785485.1. GTDB lineage: Bacteria > Bacillota > Clostridia > Oscillospirales > CAG-272 > RUG13077. The sequence goes on from CACZZA010000043.1 coordinate 14,150, forward strand.
CTGCCGGTCGCGCTCGATGAACTCAAACACGTTTACGGCAAGAAAAAAGCGTTCGTCGTTACCGACTCATTCCTGTATCAGAGCGGTTTCTCCAAACGTATAACCGACCGCCTCGACGACCTCGGCATTTCTCATACCGTATTCTTCGACGTCCAGCCCGATCCGACCCTCGGCTCGGCAAAGAAGGGCGCGGAGCTTATGCGTACCTTTGCCCCCGACGTCATCATCGCGCTCGGCGGCGGAAGCGCCATGGACGCAGGCAAGATAATGTGGGTGCTTTACGAGCATCCGGAAGTCGATTTCGCAGACCTTGCCATGCGCTTCGCGGATATAAGAAAGAGAGTCTACACCTTCCCGAAGATGGGAGAAAAGGCGATGTTCATCGCGGTATCGACCTCCGCCGGAACGGGATCGGAAGTCACTCCGTTCGCCGTCATCACCGATGAAAATACCAACATCAAATACCCGATCACCGACTACGAGCTTATGCCCGATATGGCGATCGTCGACGCAGACCTCCACATGACGGCGCCCAAAGGTCTGACCGCTTCGTCCGGTATCGACGCCGTGACCCACGCGCTCGAGGCTTACGCTTCGATGCTCGCGACCGACTATACCGACGGACTCGCGATCCGCGCTCTGCAGGTGATATTCAAATATCTGCCGAGAGCGTACGACGACGGACAGAACGACGTCGAAGCGCGCGAAAAGATGGCTAACGCCGCGACTCTTGCCGGAATGGCGTTCGCGAACGCGTTCCTCGGCGTCTGCCACTCGATGGCTCACAAGCTCGGCGCGTTCTGCCACATCCCGCACGGCATCGCAAACGCGCTTATGATAGACGAGGTCCTTCGCTTCAACGCGAGCGAGGTCCCGCCGAAGATGGGAACGTTCCCGCAGTACGCTTATCCTAACACGCTCCGCCGTTACGCGGAAGTCGCGGAGGAACTCGGAATAGACGGAAAAGACGCCAAAGATAAACTCGAGGGACTCATAGCCAAGATAGACGCGCTCAAGGAACGCGTGGGGATCAAGCCGCGCATCCGCGACTACTATCCCGACAAAGACGCGTTCGAAGGGATGCTCGACAAGATGTCTCTGCTCGCGTTCGACGATCAGTGCACCGGAGCTAACCCGAGATATCCGCTTATCGAAGAGATCAAACAGATGTACAGAAACGCTTATTGATCGCAGGGTTAAAATAAGAAACGGACGCCGCGTTTTCACTTTTTTTGTGAACGCGGCGTCCGTTTTTTACGTTGTTTCAGAACGCGCTTTTTTCTATTTCTTCGGCTAAGGCGATAAATTCCGGTCCGTTTTCGTTTTGAGAGAGAACGGACGCGACGTCTTCGGGAGTGAACCTGACGCCGGACAGCATTTTTTCGAGCTTTGCGGGAAGGGAAACGTCGAGAGAGTCGGTGTAGACCGTGACTCCGTGTATAAACCCTTCTTTGACACGAAAGAGCAGTTCGACGCCGCCGTAAGAAGTTCTGTATTCCGCTTTGAAGTCGAACGCGGGAGTCTTGCCGTAAACGTATTCCCAGGACGTATGCTTTTTGTAAAGTCTTTCGATCTCCCGAAGTTCCGCGGAGTCGAAGGAGTACTTGCAAGCCTTTCCGTACTGTTTCTGAAATTCCGCTTCAAGCGCTTCCGCGAACGCGGGAACGTTGGCTTCCGTACTGAACTCGCAAAGGTCGCATACGCGCGAGCGGACGGACTTTATCCCTTTGGACTCGATCTTTTTCTGCGAGACGTTGAGGTAGCGCGTCAGCCTGTCGAGGTCGGTCGAGATGAGCAGGGTGCCGTGATGGGCTTTTATCCCGTTTTTGACTGCAAACGCGTTGCCCGAGAACTTGCGTCCGTTTGTCAGAAGATCGTTCCTCCCCGACTTTTCCGCCTCGATCCCGAAACGCGCCGCGGTTTTGATTATCACGTCCGTCTGCCGGTCGAGGTCGTAGTTTTTTTCTCCCGCGACGAACGAAAAATTGAGGTTCCCGCCGTCGTGATATACCGCGCCTCCTCCGGTATGACGGCGCACGAGCTGAACGGAGTCCTTCTCCATCGCGCCGACGTCGCACTCCTTCCAGGCGTTTTGTCCCTTGCCGATGATGACGGCGTTTGAGTTTATATAAAGATAGAGCAGGATATCGTCCTCTCCGAGCGAGGAGAGAAAATATTCGTCGACGGCGAGATTTCTCGCGGCGTCGGAAAAATCGCTCATATAAAAATATACCGCCATGCTTTTCTCCGTTTTACACGCTTATCGATCCGCGTTTTTATCGTGGTAAGTGTCAAGGAAAGAGTGAGTTTCATCCTTCGTCTTGTATCCGGGAAAGGTGTCGAGACAGACCGAATGGATACTGTTGAAAATGCTTTTTTCGATGTCGGGATTGGTCTTGCGAAGTTCTTTTATCAGCATTTTTATCTCTTTGCGTTTAGAGTCCGCGGTCCCGTCGTCCTTTTCGACGTTTTCGGTGAAGCGGCAGGCGCATTGAAGAAATTCGAGTCCGTTGTAGCGTTTCCACGCGATTATCGCGTCCTCGTTGACGCAGTAGAGCGGGCGGATAAGCTCCATCCCCTCGAAGTTTTTACTGTGGAGCTTGGGCATCATCCCCTGGAGCTGGGAGCCGTAGAACATCGCCATGACCGTCGTTTCGATGACGTCGCTGAGGTGATGTCCGAGGGCGATCTTGTTGCACCCGAGTTCTTTTGCTTTGGAATAGAGTGCTCCGCGCCGCATCCTCGCGCACAGGTAGCAGGGAGCGCGGTCGGCGCTGTTGGCAATATCGAATATCTCCGTTTCAAAGACAGTGACGGGGATATTCAGCGTCTTTGCGTTATCTTCGATCTTCTTTCTGTTCGCTTCGTTGTATCCGGGATCCATCACAAGGTAAACAAGCTCAAACGGTTTTTCGCTGAACCTTTGCAGCATCTGCATCAGCTTTGCGAGGAGCATCGAATCCTTGCCGCCCGAGATGCAGACGGCGATCCGGTCGCCGTCCTCGATCAGCTCGTATTTTTTGACCGCTTCGACGAACGGGTTCCAGATCTCCTTGCGGAAACGCTTGCTTATACTGCGTTCGACCTGTACGTGTTTTTCGTCCGTTTCTCTCATTTTTCCGTCCTTCCGGCGTTTTGCCTGCCGCCCGCCGCGTTTCTGCCGATCCCGAGAATGTCTCTTATGACTTCGCCCGCGATGATCAGCCCCGCGACCGACGGAACGAATGATATACTTCCCGGGACCGAGCGTCTGTTCGAGCATTTTCTGACCGTGCCCGGAGGGCATACGCAGTTCGTCTTGCACGAGAGTCCGTCGTCGCGCGACGGAGATATAGGCTCCTCTTTCGAGTATACGACCTTAAGGCTCGGTATGCCCCGCTTTTTAAGCTCATAGCGCATCACCCGGGCAAGCGGACAGACCGAGGTAGAATAAATATCCGCTACTTCAAAGCGCGTCGGATCGAGCTTGTTTCCCGCGCCCATGCAGCTGATTATCGGCACTCCCGCCCTGTACGCGCATTCGACGAGTCCGATCTTGCCCTTTACCGTGTCGATCGCGTCAACGACGTAGTCGTACAGTGAAAAATCGAATTCGTCCGCGTTCTCTGGCAGGAAGAAGGTCCTGTGCTTCGTTACCTTTACGTCGGGATTGATGTCGAGGGCGCGTTCTTCCGCAACGTCGACCTTGTAGCGTCCGATCGTGGATGACAAGGCGTATATCTGCCTATTGATATTGGTAAGACAGACCTTGTCGTCGTCGATGATATCTATACTCCCCACTCCGCCCCGTACGAGCGCCTCTGCGGCGTATCCTCCGACCCCTCCGATCCCGAATACCGCGACGCGCGACGCGCGCAGCTTTTCCATGCCTTCTTTACCTGTTATCAGCTCTGTCCTCGAAAAACGGTCAAGCATAATTATCCCCTTTGCGCCGCCTTTTCACGGCGGATACTTCTGATTTTATTATATCTCCTGCGCGCGCGAAAGTCAAGTGCGCCGACCGTTCGGAATAAACGGCCGGCGCGCTTGTCTGTGATTTATTTCAAAGCGGAAAATCCTTTTTCGAGGTCGGCTATAATATCGTCGATATGTTCCGTGCCTATCGACAGGCGGATCGTGCTTTGACGGATGTTCTGATCCTCAAGCTCCTCGTCCGAAAGCTGTGAGTGAGTCGTCGTCGCCGGGTGGATGACGAGCGATTTGACGTCGGCTACGTTCGCGAGCAGACTGAATATTTCGAGAGCGTCTATGAACGCGTGAGCCTCCTTCTGACCGCCTTTTATATCGAACGTGAATATCGAGCCGCCGCCGTTCGGGAAGTATCTTTCGTACAGCGCGTGCTGAGGATGATCCGGCAGGGAGGGATGGTTGACCCTTTCGACGAGCGGATGCTTTGCAAGGTATTCCACTACCTTCTTCGTGTTCTCCGCGTGGCGTTCGAGCCTGAGTGACAGAGTTTCGATGCCCTGCAGGAGCAGGAACGCGTTGAACGGCGAGATCGCCGCTCCCGTGTCGCGCAGGAGTATCGCGCGGATATACGTGACGAACGCCGCCGGTCCGACCGCTTCCGCAAAGCTGATACCGTGGTAGCTCGGGTTCGGCTTTGCTATCGGCGCGTATTTTTCCGCGTTCGCCTTCCAGTCGAATTTTCCGGAGTCGACGATGATACCGCCGAGGGTCGTGCCGTGACCTCCTAAAAACTTCGTTGCCGAGTGGACGACTATATCCGCGCCGTGTTCGATGGGACGGATCAGATACGGCGTGCCGAAAGTGTTGTCTATAACGAGCGGGATCCCCGCTTCGTGGGCGATCACGGAGAGCGCGTCGATGTCCGGTATGTCGCTGTTCGGGTTGCCGAGCGTTTCTATGAATATCGCCTTGGTGTTCGGTCTTATCGCCGACCTGACTTCGTCAAGATCGTGAATGTCTACGAACGTGGTATCTATCCCGTACTGCGGGAGCGTGTGCGCGAGCAGGTTGAACGAGCCTCCGTAGATGGTCTTTTGCGCGACGACGTTGTCTCCGTTCTGCGCAAGAGCCTCGATGGCGTATGTGATCGCCGCCGCGCCCGACGACGTTGCCAGCGCCGCGACTCCGCCCTCGAGCGCCGCGACTCTTTTTTCAAGCACGTCCTGCGTCGAGTTAGTCAGCCGTCCGTATATATTTCCGGGATCGGCAAGTCCGAAACGCGCCGCCGCGTGCGCCGAATTGTGGAATACGTATGACGTCGTCTGGTAGATCGGTACCGCTCGTGAATCCGTCGCGGGATCCGCCTGCTCCTGTCCGACGTGGAGCTGTAAGGTCTCAAATTTGTAGTTGCTCATTTTTTGTTCCTCTCATTTTTGTTTTTTTCCGGGGGAGGATCGTGCGCCGGACGCTTATTTCGCGTTACACAGACGTCTTTCCGAGCAATAACCAACCAACCCCATCGGATTTGTAGGTAATTATATCATCCGTTTTGGGTTTTGTCAAGTAAAAAATAAAAAAAGAGCGAAAAATCGCTTTTTTTATTCTCGCAGAGCCGGCAAACAAAAACGGGGAGGCTCGTGTAAAAAGAGTCTCCCCGTGTTTTCGGTCGGTCTTATTCCGCTTTCGCGCGGCGCTTCGGTTTTTTCTGAACGTCGTCGCGGAAGATCGGCTCCTCCTTCGGAGTGTCGTCGTCCTCCTCGTACGGTTCGATCATTATTTCATATATTTTAGGCCACGAGGTATAGATCGCGATGAACTGGCACAGCGACGTCGTAACCACGAACGGCAGCAGCATCCCGAGCGGGAAGAAGACGAACAGGAGCGCGTAGTTGAACAGTATCACGACCGCGATCCCGAGGAGTCCGAGAATATTGCGCTTGAAGCCTACGACAGAGAAAATGAACGCGTTTTTAAGGAGCTTGTATATGCTGAGCCGGAACGTGACCATCATCGTATAGATGTAGAAACGCATCACAAAGTATATCAGTCCTATCGCGAGCGCGAGGAAGAACATAACGTTTGCGACGTACGTTCCCCTGTTTGCCGCGAAAAAGTAGAGGTCGTACACTATGATAAGCGAGACGACAACGTCGAAGATCCCGAACGGCAGAGCCTGTTTCCAGTTGTTTTTGATCGTGCGGACGAAATCCTGGAGCAGGAACACCGGCTCGCCTTTGACGAGGTTTCGCATGATATACGTCGTTGCCGCGACGGTGACTCCGAAGGTCAAGGTCACGAGCGCGCCGAGGATGAACATGATATTCGTCGCCGTCGTATTGACAGAGATCTCGATCTGAAGTCCGTGGACTCCGCGTATCGCCGCCTCCGCGGCGGAAGCGCCGCCGGAGAGCTTCAGCGCTCCGTAGACCGGACCGAAATACTGAGACGGCGGAGCGTACGATACGTCGTTGAAGTTGCTGCTCATTCCGAGGATGAGGAAGAAGATCGGAAAGTTCCCGAGCAGCAGAAGTATGTTCACCGACAGTATAGAGCTGAGCTTTCGCCCGAGGAGCTTGAAGAAGAACGTGAAATTCCTCTCCTCGTTCTCGTCCTTGCTCACTCCTTTTCCGTCAAGACTGTAACGGAACAGACTGAACTTTTTCTTTTTTTTGTTATCGTTTTCCAAAACGGTCTTCCTTTCGTTTGTACGTCTGTAATTCAGATGAATTCAAAATAAAAGTATTTAACGAAACAGCAAAGTGTCATAACAGCGGCGCATATCCCGCCGTTCAGGACAAGCTCTTTCGACTTTCGGTCTTTTATCGCCGCGCGTAGATCGTCCGGACGGTCGAAACGCGAGTATTCCGACGACCTTACCGAATACCACGCCGCCGCCGAAAGACTCAGCAGGCAGACGAGCGTAAATACCGAGGCGCGCATCGCTCCTCCGAACGACAGCACCGCCGCCGCGCAGAAGCCGTTCTTTGCTCCCGAATAGAGTGAGAAGAGACAGAGGAGCCGCCTCGCGTTCTTCGTAAACGCCGACAGAGCGATCATTACCGTCGCTTTTGCCGCAGAGAACAGCGCGGGCGACACGGACAGGAGCGTCACTCCGAGCGAGAGCGCCCGTCTTTGCATGGCTTCGCCGTATATCCTCCCGGCTCCGAACAGACCGTTCCCGAGAAAAAAGTACGACAAAACGAACGCGGGAATGAACCCGAGGCACAGAAACAGAATGATAAAAAGACAGGTCCTGAGCCTGTATTCTTTTTTCGTCATATAAAAGCATCACCGCAAGAATATATGACGAAAACGCGATAATTATGTTATTTCAGTTAAGAGACGAAAGCTCGTTCGCGCGGTCTGTGCAGCGCTTCATGGCGTCGATGACGCTTTCCTCGAACCCGCCTTCTTTGAGGGCGTCCATCGCCTTTTCGGTAGTGCCCTTCGGGGAGCAGACCATACGGATCATCTCGTCCGCGCTCTTTCCGCTCGTGCGGAGCAGTTCCGCGGAGCCTATCACGGTCTTGCAGACGATGTCGAGCATATTATCTCCGTCAAAGCCAAGCTCGCGCGCGCCGTCGACGATGCTTTTTATGAACAGAAAGACGTAAGCGGGGGAGGACGACGTTACCGCGATTATGTCGTTCATCTTGCTTTCGGGGAGCGTAAAGGCCTCTCCCGCGGAGGCGAAGATCTTGCAGACCGCGGAGAACACCTTGTCTGCGACGAGCGCGTTGCGCGACAGAGCCGTGACGCCTTTTCCCGCGAGCATCGGAGTATTGGGCATCGTGCGGATGACGGGGACGTCACGTCCGAGCAGGCGGCAGATATACTCTGTGGAGATCCCCGCCGCTATAGATATGAAGGTCTTGCCGTCGAGCGGGACTCCGCTTTCTCTTATACCTCCGAGCAACTCGGCAAAATTCTGCGGCTTGACGGAAAGGAAAATGAAAGTCCCTTCCTCGACCGCTTCCTTCACGGAGTGGGTGAACGTGAAGCTCCTGCCCTTGTATTTGTCGTATTTGCTTTCATCGACGTCAAATACCGCTATGGCGTCGTCCGGGTACTCCTTGGTGATCCCGCCTATGATGGCGCCCGCCATGTTCCCGGTCCCCAAAAATGTGAATTTGCCCTTTATCATAACTTTCGCTCCGGTTTTAAGAATTATTATTACTTAGAATATACCACATTTTTCGTCCAATATCAACGACGTGGAACAAAAAATTGTAAATTTTCGTCTGTAAAGGTGAATTACACAAAAAAACTTTTTCATTTTTGGTAAATCTTACGACGCGAAAACACTTGAAATAGCACGAGAACGAATATATAATATTATTATAGCTTACGGGAGACTCAGACAATGCAAAAGGAAAAGATCAAGAAATTATTCAAGAGACCGCCGGTGCTTGAAACGCAGAGACTCATCCTGCGCAAGCTCCGTATCGGAGACTATAAAGATATGTACGAATACGCGGGAAGGGACGACGTGACAAAGTATCTGCTTTGGAACAGCCACCCCGACGCGGACTATACTTTCGACTACCTGACGTACGTTCAGACCCAGTACAAAACGGGAGAGTTCTACGATTTCGCGGTGGTCCTGCGCGAAAACGGCAAGATGATCGGTACCTGCGGTTTTTCGTCGTTCGATTTTGCGAACAACGGCGCGGAGATAGGATACGTCATCAATCCGGAATACCGCGGGAACGGCTACGCGGACGAGGCGGTGTCGCGCATTATGGCGTTCGGCTTTACCGAGCTCGATCTGAGAAGGATCGAGGCGAGATATATCGTCAATAACGATTCGAGCCGCCGCGTTATGGAAAAATGCGGGATGACGTTTGAAGGAATACACAGAAGCGCGGTGCTTCTCAAAGGCAAATACGCGGACGTAGGTTACTATTCGATCCTGTTCGACGAATATATAGAGATGCTCCTGCGCGACAGCGAGAGCGTCAAAGAAAACGGGTGACACCGCAAATCCGCTTTCTGTCCGCGATATTTGAAAAAGCCGTTTTATACGGAAGAATGACCTCGGAACACCTGCGATGATTTAAGCATAAGCACGCGAAGGAATGCGGCCTTTGCGCAGATGATATGAGCGTACGGAGCATACCGTACGGAGAGGGCGGTTTGTTACTATGTTTGAAGAAAACAGAAAAAAGCTTATCATAGCGCTCGCGGCGGTGCTTGCGCTGCTGATGGTCGCGCTCGTTTATTTCACTTTGACGAAAAAAGAATCCGAAAAGATCGTTCCGATCTCGGGACTTGCGTTTGCCGATAAAGAAAAAGAGACCGAAAAGGCGCCGGAGAGCAAGGCGTCCGAAGAAACGGAGACGAGTCCCGAAACCAAGGCGGAAACCGCTCCCGAGACCGCTCCCGAAACGGAGGAAGAGACTTCGGAAGAGACCGCTCCCGAAACGAGAGCTGCCCAGAACAACAACCGTTGGGTCAACAACCGGACGGAGGCTCCCGCGACCGCCGATCCGAGAATAGTGATCGAATACATCGGTCCCGCAACTCAGGAGACCGAAGCGGCTTCACCGGATACTCCCGATCAGCCGGAGCAACCCGATACTCCTGACGACCCGGAGCAACCCGAAAACCCCGATAACCCCGATAATCCCGAGAATCCGGAAAACCCCGATAACCCCGAAAATCCGGAAAACCCCGATCAGCCGGAGCAACCCGATACTCCTGACAACCCGGAGCAACCCGAAAATCCCGAAAATCCGGACAACCCCGGAAACCCGGATAACCCCGATAATCCGGACAACCCCGATAATCCCGAGCAACCGGATAACTCCGAGAACGACTCCGGACCGGGCAACTGAAAAGAAAAAAATTAAACAGGATAGATTCATGAAGAAAAACAGTAATGCAAAAATCGAAAAAAACACTGTGCCGATCATGCTTGCGTGCGCGCTCGCGGCAATCGCCGTCACTGTCGTTATAGTTTATTTTATCCTTTCCGGCGGAGAGGGGACTTCTCCCGTTGAAACCGGCGTCCCGACGGATCGTACGACCGAAGAAGCCGTCGTTCCGCAGAGCGAAAAGATCGAAACCGCTCCCGAAACGGTTTCCGGCAATAAGCCGGAAAGCGAAGAACAGACCGTTTCTGATAACAGCAATGTGCTGGATGATCTCGTCATTACGGAAGAAGAACCGGCACCTCAGGCTTTTGATCCTGAAAAGGAACTGGAACTTTTCCGCCAGAAGGTAGAACGGGAGATGGGAATCCGTCTGGACGAAGAAGAACCGGAGGCAGAACCGGCAGAAGAACCGGCGCAGGCAGCAGAGGAGCCGGTGAGCCAGAGTACAGGTTTCAGGGCTGACGCGGATCAGACTGCTCCGGCAGCGCCTGCAGCAGTAGACGATTTCCTGAAGGATTTCATTCCGGACGCAGAGCAGTCAGCTGCTGAGGCACCGCTGGACAAGGCGGCAGAGCCTCAGACCATGTTCGATGAGCCGGCAGCAGAAGCACCGGTTGAAGCACCGATTCAGGAACCGGCGCACAGCAGAGAAGATGATTTCTTCAAATTTGCACCGGCTGAGCCGAAAAAGGATCTTAAACCGGCAGCTGCGGCCGCTGCGGTTGCGGCTACTGCGGCGGAACAGTCCATAGAAGACAGAGTGAAAGCAGATGCTGCCGGCACAGCCGATCAGGCGGACTCCAGAATAACATATCACGATGTTTTCGCAGACGAGATCCTGGAAGAGAAGAACGGAAAGAAAGATAAGCCGAAGAAGCATACCGGTCTGAAGGTACTGGCAATCATACTCTGCATACTGATCATCGCAGAGATTCTTGTCATTGCCATTAAGTACATGGCACCGGACAGCGCAGCTGCAATCAAACTGCAGGATATTTTCAACAGCGTATACGGAAGCATCGGATCGCTGTTCGGCTGATCCGGGCTGGGCAGGAACAGCCTGTCCGGATCGTGCAGCCCGGGGATCGGGCTGCTGAGTTGTTTAACTGTTAGGGGAGGAAGAGATTTTGAAAGGCGCTAAGCAGACGAGAGAACAGAAGCCGCCGCGCAGGTTAAGTATAGTTATACTGTTCATAGTAATCATCATAGCCATCCTGCTTCTTCTCGTGAACTTCATCACAGACTGGATGTGGTTCGCGGAAATGAAGTATGTTAAGGTATTTTTCACGGAGCTGTTCACCCAGCTGAAGATCGGCATCCCGGTGTTCGTTGTTGTCGGACTGATCCTGGATTATTACCTTCACAGGC